>CAYOKA010000044.1:0-18247 GCA_964404395.1 uncultured Oscillospiraceae bacterium
TCCCAGTATTCTGCATAGCCTAAAACATCGCCTTTTTTGACCGGAGCTATTACCTTATTGTCTACAATCACCTTTGTTTCAATGTCTTCATTGCCCTGGTCGATACGAACTGCGGTGCTAAACTCACTTTCAGTTACCAGGCTGAGGATACTCTCGTTCTTGTCGGCTCCCTCAACAGTTACAGTTTTCACATTCATGCCCGCCTCAGATACAGTCTGGGGTGAATAGTTTTCAAAACCGTAACGCATCAGTGCTTTGGCGTACCCATATACTTTGTTGGGCTGCATCACATGCATGACTGCTGCAATTATTTCCATGCCATCTTCGCCCACGGCCGCTGTTACCAGGTTGTTGCCGGCCAAAGCGGTATAGCCTGTTTTTACGCCGATTACAGTATATCTGTGTTCTATATTATCCAGTGTGTAAGGATAAGTGTTATCGTGCCAAAGGAACTGGTTTGTCGTGCGCAGGGGATCCCAGCTATCATGCTTATTCGTTATGGGCATGTGGTTGTAATATTCTGTTGAGACAATTTCCCGGAACTTGGGTATTGTCATGGCATGGCGGGTTAGGATAGCCATATCGCGAGCTGTGGATAAGTGCCCCTCGTCCTCCTCATCGGTGTCCTTGCCACAGGGGTTCATGAAGGTTGTGTTGACTGCGCCTAATTCCTTAGCCCTCCTGTTCATTATATCTACATATTCTTTGCGAGAGGGAGCAAGGTTTTCAGCAATTATGTTGGCAGTCTCATTGGCGGATTTGATTAAGAGCAGGTTTAGAATGTTTTCCAGCGTTAGGCCTTCTTCTCCGGCCATTATGCCAACGTTCATGCCGCCTCGGCCTATATCAAATACAGCCTGCTGGGAAACTGTCATTTCCTGATTGAGGTCACCGTTCTCCAGTGCAACAATTGCCGTTAATATTTTAGTAGTGCTGGCGGGTGCAATCAGTTGGTCGGCATTTTGTTCAGCCAGAATACGGCCTGTTTTGGATTCGATTAAGATGTATGGAATACCATCGGGTATGTCGATGGATTGTGCCTTGGTTGAGAGGGGGAAAAACACAAGGGTTGACAATAGTATGGTAAGTAAGCAAAAAACATTAATACAATAAAAACTTAAGGATTTTTTCATATGTGACTCCGCTATTATCATTAGTTTAGTCCGGGATGAATATTATTATCTCCCAGGGTAATAAATTTATTTGTAACATGTTTTATTGCATTCTATCATTTTTCCTCATATTCTTCAAGATGTGGGGTTGGAGAAATAATGCCGATGTAGTACAATATATCGTAGTAAACTAATGAAAAAATACAGGTCAATGTTCTTGGGAGGGTATTCCACATATGAATTTCAAAGTTTTTGCCAGGTCGCTATTTTTAGTATTACTGACAATAACTGTTGCGTTTATAGCATATGCAAACGTTATAAGCCCGGATAAGCGCGGTAATGTTGTAAATGATACGACGCAGGACGACACTGTCGGGCTAAATATTGCTTATAGGGAAGATAACAACAATCAGCAGGAGGGCACTGAAGCCACCACGACGCCGGAGGACTATATCCCGGAGCCCATATACGTGAAGGAAAACACGACCATTATGATCAGCGTTCTTGGTGATGTCGCGCTGGGGCAGGATTGGCGGTACAATGTTGTGGATGGCTTTGATTATGTCTTTGACAAAAGGGAAGGCGATTACAGCTATTTTTTCTCGGAGGTTGTGCATCTGCTCAATCAGGATGATTTAACCATCGCAAATCTGGAAACCACGCTGAGCGAAGAAACTAAACAGGCGGAAAAGTATGACTACGGCAATAATTACTGGTTTAAAGGAAGGCCGGAATTTGCGCATATTTTGAAGGCCGGCAGCGTAGAGGTTGCCAATCTGGCAAATAACCACACATATGATTTCGGCTCGAAGGGCTACGAGGATACAAAGCAGGCTCTTGATGATGCGGGAGTTGAGCATTTTGGTTATAATGTTGTCTTATATAAAGAGGTCAAGGGCATCAAGATAGGCATAGTTGGCTTCAATCAGCTTGGGGAATACGAGCAGGGACTGGATATGTATGTGTTCAAGGCCGAGGTTGAGGAAATGACGAAAAAGGTGAAAGCGGAATCCGACCTGGTGATTGCCAATTTCCACTGGGGAAAGGAATACAAGTACCAGCATGAGAAGCTACAGACGGAGCTGGCATACCTGGCCATAGATTCCGGGGCGGATATGGTTCTTGGACACCATCCCCATGTATTACAGCCAATTGAGCAATACAAGGGCAGGTATATCGCCTATAGCCTGGGCAACTTCTGTTATGGAGGCGTTAAGAAGCCAAATGATTATGATACGGCCGTTTTTCAACAGGCATTTATCTTTGACTCCGATAATACTCTGCAGATTATAAAGGATCCCAATATCATTCCTTGCTCAGTTTCGTCTGCCAACGGTTTTAACAACTATAAGCCCATGGTTGCATCCGGGGAACAGCGGACCAGGGTATTTGAGAAGATGAACTATACCCCGATCCTGAGCGAAGAGGAGAAAGCAGCTACGGCCGGGAAAACCGATATGGTGAGGCTCGATGCGGCGGTGAAGGATATTGTCATTGAGATGAGATATGCCGGGCGCAACAATATCACAGGTAAGCCTGTGTACGACTCCGATGTGGCTTATCTTCGCAAGGGAACAGCGGATAAGCTGGCAAGGGCAAATGAAATTCTTCTTAAGCAGGGCTATAGGATTAAGGTTTGGGATGCCTACAGAGCTAAGGCGCATCAGCAATACCTTTATGACAATGCACCGGTTAAGGCTGTTTTCTTGAATCCGGCCAAGGGCTATTCTGTTCATACCAGAGGCGCTGCCGTTGACTGTACCCTTCTTACCATGGACGGCAAGGAGGTCGACATGCCAAGTAGCTTTGATGATGGGACAGCCTTGGCATACAGGGATTATTTGCAGTGTACCGAAGAGCAGAAGCGCAATTCGCTGATACTTGAGAATGCTATGAAGAGTGTGGGATTCCTCCCACTCAAAAGCGAATGGTGGCATTTTGACGATGCTGAATATAAAAATTACAGGCCCCTTGATGTCTATCCCTAGGTTTTTTTGTGATACAGGCGACCCAAGTGCTACATGCTGAGGAGTGCAAAGGATGGTCTCCACGGCAAAGAGACAAGCTGGTCAGGACAACAAATGAGGATGAGGTAGAAGATGGAAAGATACGCTCTTGAAGTATATATGGAGAAGCTACAGGGAGAGAAGCTGATGCTTTATCACAACTGTACTCGCGAAACCGGATTGAAAGCAATCGGAAATGTCGCATACGATTCAAACAAGACAACACCCAATACGCTGTTTGTCTGCAAGGGGGCAGGCTTCAAGGAGGCTTATCTGGATGCGGCGGCTCAAAGCGGAGCAGTTGCATATATTAGCGAAAAGGATTACCACAGGGAGCTTCCCTGTATCATCGTCAATGATGTGAAGAAGGCATTGGCTCTTATTGCCGAGATTTATTACAATTACCCCGCCAGGAAGCTGAAGCTTATTGGCATCACCGGAACGAAAGGCAAATCTACGACGGCTTATTATGTGAAGTACATATTGGATGAACTTCTGCGTGAACAGGACAAGCCTGAAGCGGGCATTATCTCGTCCATTAATACATATGACGGTGTTATTAACGAGGAATCCCATCTAACCACTCCCGAGTCTCTTGAATTGCAGATGCATTTCAACAATGCTGTGAACAGTGGCCTTGAGTACATGGTTACGGAAACCTCCAGTCAGGCATTGAAATATGGGCGGGTGCACGGCATTGAGTATGATGTAGGTGTTTTTTTGAATATTTCTGAGGATCATATCAGCCCAATCGAACACAGTGATATGGAGGATTACTTTTCCGCCAAGCTGGCGATCTTCGGCAATTGCAAAACGGCCTGTGTAAATATGGAATCTGAAAGGTTTCCTGAAGTAATGGAAGCGGCGAGAGCTGCGGGTAAGGTGCTTACCTTTGGCATAACTGAAGCAGCTGACATATACGGCTATAATTTAAGGAAACAGGGCTTTAATACACATTTCCAGGTTAGGTGTGACCGCTTTGACAGGGAGTTTGTACTTACCATGCCCGGTCTTTTCAATGTGGAAAATGCTCTGGCTGCCATCGCTGTGGCCTACACACTCAGGATTCCGGAGCGACACATATATACGGGACTAAGAAAAGCGCGATCAGGCGGAAGGATGGAGATATTTGCAAACAGGAGCAGGGACAGGATTGTTATTGTAGATTATGCTCATAACAGGATGAGCTTCTCAAAGCTTTATGAGACAGTTAGAGAAGAGTTCCCGGGGATGAAGATTTACACCGTATTTGGTTGTCCCGGCGGCAAGGCATATCTGCGCAGAAAAGATCTGGGGCTACTGGCCGGGTTGAATTCAGACAGGGTATTCCTAACGGCAGAGGATCCGGGCATGGAGGATGTTAGGGTCATTAGCGAGGATATTGCCCAATATGTCCTCCAGAACAACGAAAATTGTGAGCTGATCGATGACAGGGAGGAAGCTGTTAAAGAGGCCATACTGACATCTGAACCGGGTACAATTATACTGATTACCGGCAAGGGCGCAGAAACACGCCAAAAGTACGGGAAAGAGTATATTCCCGTACCATCGGACGTTGAATTGACAATAAAGTATCTTTCGGAATTGGAAAACCGCGGAAATGATTAGCTGTCTACAACCTGATATGATCCCCTAGGGTAGACCCAATTCTTGAAACCAACACATTTTCTTTTGTTTATCAGAGGTTTAGGTAATTATACGGACATAACTTAATTCGCCGATATTCCGCGCAAAATTTGGAGTAGGGGACTGATAAGCATGCTTTTCTTGAATTATTTGCGCAAAAAGTTAGATGAAAGTGGAAATGTTTGCAGAAAAGTCATTTGGCGATCATGAATGGCTGCGGTCGATTTTTTCTGCCAGCTCATTAAGATAAACCCAGCGATCCATTGCTTCTTCCAGCTTGTTCTCCAGATCTTTCTTTTCCGGAAGAAGCTCCTGTAAGCATTCAAAATCAGCCGAGGCAGCGTCGATACGGGTGTCAAGCTCACTTATTTTACTTTCGAGATCGGCTATAAGGCTGTCAATTTGCTCATACTCCTTTTGCTCCTTATATGAGAAGCGAAGGGGTCTGGCCTTCTGTGTCGGCACCGTGGTTTTCGAAGCTTTTGCCGGACTGGTTTTTCCTGCGGGTGCCGCATTCTTGGAGGCAGTTCCCCCGGAATTCGTTCCTGTGGAGTTCATACCATCGGTTTCCGCTCCATGGGGATTCCTTCCACGGGAGTCCATTCCTCCGTAGTTCTTGTTTTTAGAGCATGTCCCCTCTGAGCTTGTCCCAGCCGAATCCAGCGGGTTTTTTGTCAAACAATCAATATAATATGAGTAATTGCCTTCAAAACGATCCACCGATCCATTACCGTCAAGCAAAAAAATCTTTTCAGCCATTCTATCTAAGAAATATCTATCATGTGATACTGCAATAACGGCGCCTTGAAAATCATCCAGATAATTTTCGAGAATGGTAAGTGTATGGATATCCAAATCATTAGTGGGCTCGTCCAAGAGCAGTATATTCGGCGCACTCATCAAAATGCGCAGTAGATAGAGTCGTCTCTTCTCTCCGCCTGATAGCTTGGATATAGGCGCCCATTGAGCAGATGGAGGAAACAAAAACATCTCCAGCATCTGAGAGGCACTGACCGTACCACCGTCCACAGTAAGGTATTCAGCTTCATCCCTAATGTATTCGATAACTCGCATGTTTTCATCCATCTCATTATTTTCCTGAGCAAAAAAACCGATTTTTATTGTTTCGCCGGTTTCCACTGAACCTGTGTCAGGTTCCAGCTTTCCGGCAATCATTTTAAGCAGTGTAGTCTTCCCTGCGCCGTTTGGGCCGACTATCCCTATTCTGTCATCCCGCAAAACAATATAGCTGAATTCTTGGATGAGCACTTTGTCATCATAACTCTTACCTATGTGGGAAAGCTCGATTGTCTTTTTGCCAAGCCGAGTGGAACTGGCACGTATTTCAATTTTGTCATCTACAGACAAAACTTTTTCATTCTTGAGTTCCTTAAATCTTTCCACTCGGTATTTTTGCTTTGTGGATCGTGCCTGAGCTCCACGGCTAATCCATTCCAGTTCACGGCGAAACAGATTTTGGAGTTTTCTTTCGGAGGCTTGTTCCATATCGTCTCTATCGGCCTTCATCTCCAGAAACCTACTGTAATTTGCTTGATAAGAGAAAAGCCTGCCCCGATCCAGCTCGATAATTCTATTGCATACTCTGTCGAGAAAATATCTGTCATGGGTAACCATCAGCAGAGCACCCTTGCGGCTGTTCAGCAGCTTTTCTAGCCAGTCCACTGCTGTATTGTCAATGTGATTTGTAGGCTCATCCAGGATCAACAAATCAGCCGGATTAATCAGTGCAGCCGCCATAGCGATTCTTTTTTTCTGTCCTCCGGAAAGGCTCCCAACCTTTGCATCAAAATCAAATATTCCAAGCTTGGTGAGTATTGATTTAGCTTCGCTTTCCATGCCCCAGGCATGTTGATTCTCCATCTCCTGTGTAAGGGAAATAAGCTTCTTCTCCAGAAGTGCGTCTACCGGAACTTTTTCAAACTTCCGCCGAGTGTCCTCATAATTTCTTAGAAGTTGCATAATGGGAGATGTGCCCTTGAAGACCTGAGCAAGTACGGTCGTATTCTCTTCGAATAGAGGGTTTTGTGGCAGATACTCTACACGCAGGCCGCTGGCATGAATGATTTTGCCCTCATCGGGGTATTCCACGCCGGCGATTAGCTTCAATAGAGTAGACTTTCCTGTGCCATTTATTCCGATGACACCGATTTTGTCCCCCTCATTTATTCCAAGGGAAATCTGGTCCAGCAGAACCTTCTCGCTATAGCTCTTTGATATTTTCTCAGCTGATAACAGATTCACCTAACGATACATTTCCTTTCTCGGCTCTTTTGTCCAAAGCATAATGGATTATAGCATACATTGAGGAAATTTGCACCGACAAGATAGGTATAAAAGTGTGTCTAGAGAAGGAAAAACGAAATGGGCCAAAACAATCATAAATAATTTTATTAACTAATATTATATGGATAAGCTATATTATTTTACAATAAAAGGGGGATGAACATGATGAAAGTAATAAGATGGACGTTAGCTATATGTATCATAGTAATTCTAGTATCAATGTCGAGTGTCGCTATGACAAAAGTGCAGGACGTTGAAGGACATTGGGCAGAGGGTTCTTTCAATATGTGGATTGAGAAAGGCCTTATAAAGGGATTTCCAGACGGAACTTATAAACCGGAACATCCCATGACTAGAGCCGAATTTTTTGTTTTATTGAATAGAGCGCTTAATTTACATAAAGCATCAATTGGTGATATCACAAGTAATGAATGGTTTTCACTTGATTTGTCAATTGCAAAAGAACAGGGATACCTTGAAGGTCTTCCCGAAGAGATACTTGAAGTAAGAGAGTATATAAGTAGACAAGAAGCTGTTAGTATACTTGGAAGAGCAATGCAGCTTTCTCCTGAAAAAAGTGTAGCTAGTAAATATAAGGATGAAGATTTAATTGCTGTATGGGCAAGAGATTATATAAGTGAGGCTACCAAAAGAGGCTATATTCAAGGATATGCCAATAATACATTTGGTCCAGAGAATAATATAATAAGAGCAGAAGTTGTGACAATACTCCATCGGGCGATCGGAGAATTATATAATATAGAGGGTACTTACGGCCCAATATCTGGTACAGGAACTATCTCAGGGAATAGTACCATTAGTAAATCAAATGTGACGCTGAGAAATCTAACAATTGAGGGCGACTTATACATTACTGAGGGTGTTGGCGATGGTACAGTTACCTTAGATGGGGTTACAGTACTAGGCGCTACTCATATAAGTGGTGGCAGTAAAGGTGTTTTTATAAAGGATTCTACAATTGGGGAAGTTGTAATTGATAAAACAAATACAAAAAAAATACATCTTATAGCACGAGGTAAAACAAAAATTGGGACTGTCCACATACAAAATAATGCGAAGCTAGAAGAGGAAGGTCTAACTGGAGCAGGTTTTAGAGATATAGTGTTAGAAGCTCCTGAGGGTGTAGACCTAATATTAGGTGGAGATTTCAATAAAGTTGAACTCAAGGCTTCTTTATCAAGGCTTTCAATTTTAAAGGGAAGTTATATTAAATTGTTAGAAACCAATGCAAAGGATGCTGCTATTAATATAGATAAATCTGTTGAAATAGATACATTAACAGTGAATAATTCTATGAAGCAAACAGGCAAATGCACAATTAGAACTGCCAACATTAATGCAAGCAATGTTTTAATTGAAGGAATTACGGAAGAAGTGAATAAGGCATCAGGTCTTCAAAATGTCATAATTCCTAAACCAGCTGCACCAAGTACAAGTGGAGGCGAAGGTGGAGGAGGAACAGGTGGTAGTGGTGGAGGCAATAACGGTGGTGGGAGAAAAACTGGGGATATTATCGAAGTCAAAGGAATAGGTGATATTACGGTAGCCTATGGTACACGAATAGAAGAAATAGAGTTTCCAAATAAAGTCGAAGTAACATTAGATGATAGCACAACAAAAAACATAGCGGTAGCATGGGATAATGGAACACCACCATATGATGAAACTACAGCAGGAACATATGAATTTGCTGGAACATTGACCTTAGCAGAAGGCATAAAAAATACTGATGGTCTAAAAGCAAAGGTAAATATAGTGGTAGCTGCAGAAAGGGTGTCAGTAGAAAAAGTAGATTCTTTAAATAATATTTTGGTAGGAATAGGAACACCATTAAATGAAGTTGTTTTCCCGACTAGTGTTACTATCAATTTGAGCGATGGCACATCAAGAAGTGTTGGAGTTTCTTGGGGTGAGGATCCAAACATCCCATACAATGGGTCTTTAGATGGATACTATCCATTTACAGGTGTATTAATTCTTCCAGTAGAAATTGATAATCCCAGTAATTTAACAGCACTAGTTTATATAAATGTAAAATCCCAATTTTCTATAACATCTGTCAAGCCTATAAGTAATATAGAGGTAGAGAGAGGAACTCCATTTGAAGAGATTGGCTTGCCTGAAACAGTTGAAGTCACACTAGATTATTTTAATGTCGAGAGTGTAGATGTAAATTGGAATCTAGGAACAACTTCTTATGATCAGAATCAGACTGGTAGGTATGAATTTACAGGTGATTTTAAACTCCCTGATAATATGGCTAACCCTAATAATCTTAATGCTTTAGTGAAGGTAATGGTTTATAATCCAATCGATATAGATTATATTGAAAATATTGATCCAAACCCAGATACACCACTAAATACTTCTCCAGGCATAAGTATATTTGAGTTCGACAGTAAAAATGAATGGATACTATCAGATACGGCTATGGTTCAAATAGATTCAAACAATTATATATCTGGCACAGGCTCTACAAATATATCACCAGTAGCTCCTATATTTAATGGTCAAGATTACTATGTAAGTGCGTTGACAAGCGGAGACTTAGGAACAAGGCTAACGGATATGGATAATATTGAGTTTAACATTTACATACCAGAGAAAGGCCAAATTGAATATATATTAATAAAGTTCTATACAGATCAATGGGGTAGTATTTTCTATGAAAATGGAATAGGCGACTGGGAACTTACTTCAGGATGGAATAAAATTCGCAGATCTGAGAAGGATTTTATATTTAGAGATAGCTCTAGTGGATCCAATAGTATGAGTAGAACTAAATCAAAGAACAGCGTAGGTGACAACGATCCTAGAGCAATTCTTCAAGAGAAGATCGATTATATGGATAATTTCCTTACATTAGAAAGAGAAAGGCAACTTACAGAAAGCATAAAGATGCGAAATATGGAATCAACCGCCACGGGATTAGCTTCCACTGATTCCTGGGCTAGTGTTAACAGAATGGAAGTTTTTGTAGTATCTAAAGGCGGCACTCCAAGTATAAATATAGATAAGATAGCCATAAATACTAGGGGAAAGGCCAAAGTCTTATTTACATTTGATGATGCTTGGTTGAGTGTTCTCGAAAAAGCATATCCAATAATGAGTCAAAGCAATTTCAAGGGTACAACCTGGGTTAATAAGGAGGCAGTTTTAGGAGGCTGGAATGACGGTGGATTCATGAATGTAGATGACCTGCATGAGCTACATAATGCTGGTTGGGATATAGGAAACCACACTGCAGATCACCCTGATGATGAAAGCCAATTAACAGAAGAAGAATTAAAAGAGACTTATTTAGATAATCAGAATTTCATTCAAGACAATGGATGGGATAGAGGAGCCGGGCATGTGTGCTATCCATCCGGGAGCTTTAGTGATTCTTTGATAAATATACTGCAGGAAATCGGCGTAAAGACCGCTAGAACTACAGTTTATGGTATTGAACCTACTCCAGTATCAAATATCTATAAGCTTAAGTGTATCGCTGTGGGCAGGGATACTGATTTGAATAAATATGTTATGTTTGAAATCGATAGAGCAATTGAAACTGGTTCTACCCTATTCTTTATGTTCCACAGGGTCGAAGATGAGCCAGAAGCTGATGATGGTGGTGAAAACTATGGTCAGATAGCAGTTTCTACAGATAACTTCCAAAGAATAGTAGATTATATTGACAGCCTTCGTGACCAAATTGATGTAGTTACTATCAGCGAGTGGTATGAAGCCTACATGGATGAATAGTAAAAGAATTGTATTATATTAAAAGCGCAGGTAAGGGCAAAAGCCATTACCTGCGTTAATTCACTTATTCCGATGTTTTACTTATAATCACCTGATCTAGAATATATCTTCCATCGGTTCTTCTATTCTCTATAGCCAAGTCAATAGAAGGTTCATTATTAGCAGGATTAAGTATACTGATGCAAAGACTGTATTTACCATCGTTTAATTCTAAGGGTATATCAATTGAACCATTGACAATCTTTATTCCTGGAAGCCAACTACTAATACTTTCGGAAAGTGCAGTCTTAAAAACAATATTGCTATTTTTATCTGCTAGAGAAAGCTCTAGAGGCCAGTCGTAATAAAATGGAGCAACGCCTTTGTTTTCTATAGTGAGCTCAATTGGCAGTGTAGTTCCAGCTTTAGTTCTTGATGGATGCTTTACTGAATTTATTATAAACCTGTAACCCATTTTATTTAGAAGAAGGTCGAAATTATCTTGTAGTTTGCCTCCAGATGGTTGATAGGCCGGGCAAGCGGGGCCAAGCCAGCTCGTGTGACTATCAGCGATTTGCTGTAGAGTGTTTTCAATATATTCATCTTCAAAGCTAAGCATTCCGGGAGGATTTGCTACTTCGCCTCCTGATGGGGCAGATTGCCAATAATCTATCATAGGAGGTTGATTGACCCCTGCTAAATAATCAAAGTAGCCATCACTTATGTGGGATATGAAATAATCATAGGTTTGATTAATGTTACCGAAGGAGTCATTATATAAACCTAAATTGTTTTCTTTCGCGATGGTAAATGGTCTTCTCATAACTAAAAACTTGTTAGTGAATGAGGTTAGATAATGATCCACATATTGATCACTTACCTCTATAGGCGGAAATGGTATAGACAGTGTTTGATCCTGTTTTGTATGCCACTCTCCCCAGTGTCCAACGCTTCCAAGGGCGATTAGGTGAATCAGTGAATCATCATTATAACGTGAAGCTAGTGATTCAATAAGTTTTTGGTGGTAGTCAATAAGTATCGGATTACTGTAATTAGGACTAAAGCCTGAACCATAATCCGTATCATACCATATTCCATCACCATCAATTTCTTGATATAACCAATCGGGAATGTCCATATGTTTTTTATTGCTGGGGAAATCCATATTTAATCGAAAAATAATATTAACTCTTTTGCTACGCCAATGATCAAACTGATATTTATTCTCGAGTAATTGAAAAGCATACTGTTCTTTTATAGGTTCTAACTCTCTCCAAGTAGTATTTATGTATACAAGTCTGTGAGGTTGGGCGTATGGGCCACCCTCTGCACTTGGTGCCCAACCCATATAAGGGTTGTTGAGGGTGTCTTTGATTGCTTTGGGGTAAAAGGGTTCGCTTTTGTTAAGAGACTGTGATATTTGAAGAGATAAAAGGACTGTGATAAAAATAGTTAGAAGCATGATAAGCTTCTTGCCATATTTATAAAGCATAATAAATAAAATCCTCCAGTAAAAGTCTTATCTATTTACATATTAGTATGCACATTTTTTAAGTGAATAGAACAGCATTTATGTAATGAAAATAGTGATGAAAGTAGTTACTCGCACATATTATAAATGAAGAAATCAGTAAAGTGTAGGGGGATAATTCTGTGAATATACTAATAACTGGAGGGTTCGGTTTCATAGGTTCACATGTAGCAGAGAAGTTCTACCAAGAAGGACATGATATATATATTATAGACAATTTATCTACTGGTAATATTCAAAACATAAATTTTAAGCATGTTTTTTTTCAGCTTGATATCGAAAACCCCAAATGCGAGGAGATATTCAAACGTTTCAAGTTTGATACTGTTATCAATCTTGCAGCGCAAATTAGTGTAACAAATTCTTTAAATAATCCTTATGAGGATACTCGATCTAATATTCTTGGATTAACTAACATGCTTCAACTTTCCAAAAAATATGGAGTTAAAAATTTTATATTTGCCTCGTCTGCAGCTGTATACGGAAATAATCAGAAGGTACCACTAACGGAGGATGATGATGTTGACCCTCTATCTCCTTATGGTATGAGTAAGTTGATGGGAGAATTTTATTGTAAAAAATGGAATAGCATATATGGACTGAATACCACCTGTTTTAGATTTTCTAATGTTTATGGACCAAGACAAGGAACTAAAGGTGAGGGAGGGGTTATTTCCATTTTTTTAGAAAATCTAGTTAAAGGAAACGAAATAGTAGTCTTTGGGGATGGCAATCAGACAAGAGATTTCATTTATGTTAAGGATGTGGCAGAAGGAATTTATAGGGCATTTGATAAAGGGATTTCTGGAGTATTTAATCTTTCAACCGAAAAAGAAAGCAGTATAAACGATATACTAAAAATACTTGATATTTACAATCCAATTAAAGAATTACATTTTACTGACCCTCGAAAAGGAGATATTAAGTTTTCTTGCCTTGATAATACAAACTTAAGAAGCAAGCTTAATTGGAGACCACATTATTCACTTGAACAAGGATTAAGAAAAACATATACATGGTATGTTGAGGAATATAAAGTTAAGTATGAAAGCTCTAGAAAAGACGATAATAGATCTTCTAATTCAATTATGGAAAGGTTCTGGCGAAGTATAAAAAGAAAAATGGGTTTTCTCCCATATTTAGAGAATATTTTAGTTTTTACTCTTGTATCTTTTTTAACTATCTTTTTTCAGCACACGTCATTTGATAATATTATTGATTTCAAAATTATATATATTGTAATTATGGGTGCTATACATGGTCTCAAACAGGCAGTGTTGGCTTCAGTACTTTCGTGTAGCTTATATATATACCTGCACCTCCAACAAGGCAAGAGTTTATTCACTATATTAGAAGGTACTAAGGACTTACTGGTACTTTCTGTTTGTATGCTTATCGGTATTATAGTAGGATATATTGTCGATAGTAAGAATGTGGAGATTAAAGAGAAAAGCAATATGTTAGAAGCTGAAAAAGAGAAGTACGGATTTCTGAACAGAATTCATGAAGCGACACTCTTAGTCAAGGAAGAACTAGGTGAACAGGTTATTAGTAATCAGGATAGCTATGGTAAGGTTTATTCTATATTAATGCAGATAGATAGCAATGATCCTTTAAAAGTATTTTCAGGGGGAATTACTGCACTTGAAGATATTATGAAATCAAATAACGTATCGATTTATAGCTTAAAGGAATCCAAGTCTGTGGCAGTTCTTAGTGCTAAATCTCAAAGAAAAGATTTGATATTACCTAATACTATAAAGGTAAAAGATAGGGGTGATATTTACAAGGTCATCAAAACTAAGGATACCTTTATAAATAGAGAATTTGCACCTGATTTGCCCATAATGTCGGCACCCATTATAGTAAATGATGAAGTAGTAGCAGTAGCTTCTATCTACTTTGTAGATTTTGATAATCTAACCCTCCACCGCCAAAATATCTTCAATATAGTTGTTAAATTAATTTCGCATTCATTAGAAAAGGCCTATAAGTATCAAGCCGCTCTAGTAGGCGGGCTAATTAATTATTCAATGTAAGCAGAATTAGGTGGTCTTAGAGCAAAATAGTTTTCACGGAGGGCTTTATATGCATGTATTAATTCTTATTCATTTGATAATAAGTTTTATATATTTCTTTTGCTGGTTTAATATAAATAAGCAGGAAAGCATTTTTAGGTTTGCAATTGCACTGTTTTTACCATTGGTAGGATATATACTATTTCTCAGTCTTTGGCTTATGGATAAACTCACTATAAACAAAGATAGCTCACAACTTTTATTTATCAATGAAAGTGATAATAAGCCACTGGATGAAAAAATTAATTACTTTGATATTAATAAAGAGCTAAATTTGATACCAATGGAAGAAGCTTTGCTTATAAACAATTATCATACAATAAGAAAGATGATTCTTGGGATAATAAGCGATGATATGGGGAGATACCCGCAAGTTCTCAAAAATGCTTTAAGCAATAAGGATTCAGAAACTTCGCATTATGCCGCAACAGCTATTGTTGAATTAAGACGAAAAAAAACACTGTTGTATCAAACGTGGTCGAATAATTATAAAGCAAATGGAAGTAATCAAGATGTGTTGCTCAGCTATGCTAATGCACTAAGTGAATGTCTACATAGCGATGTTTTAGATGAATCTAATTACAAAAATATTAGTAGCATTTATAGAATTATTTTGAAACAATTACTAGATTTTTATGTACTTGAACAAAAGTATTATGTAGATAAGATTTCTTATGATATAGAAGATGGGGATTATTTATCAGCATTGATCTTTTCTGAAAAATTTATAAATGAGTATCCCAAAAATGAAGAACCTTATTTATTGTATATGAAGCTTTACTATCTACTGGGAGAAGCCTCAAATTTCTATGGAATGTTAGAGAGGCTAGAAGATACTTCAATAGTTCTTACAAGAAAAGCTTGGAGTACTATAAAATTTTGGAGGATAGAAAATGAAGGAAATTATTTATAAAAATTGGAGTTGAATTGATGAGAATATGCATAATTTCGGAAGGTAGCTATCCTTATGTTACCGGTGGAGTATCTAGTTGGCTTCAGATGTTAATGTCATGGATGCCCCAACATGAATTTATAATTTGTACCATTGGAGCACGTGAATGTGATAGAAGAAAATTTAGTTACAAGATTCCGGATAATGTTATAAAAATTAAAGAAATCTTTCTTGATGAATCACTGAAAAGTAAAGACAGATGGGGTATGAGACTTGGTATAAAACAAGATGAGGCAGAAGTCTTTATTAAGTACATAATAGGAGAGGATTCTGATTGGGAGCCACTATATCTGATTTTAAGAAAGTACTGTAAAAAGTCAGTACAAGCATTTTTTTTGAGTAAAGATTTTTACGATATGATAGAAGAAGCATATAGCCGGAAGTACTCATATATCCCTTTTACACAGTTTTATTGGGCCATAAGATCTATGCTTATTCCACTAGTCTATATTATAAACCAAGAACTACCTGAAGCAGATTTATATCATAGCATTTCTGCTGGTTATGCAGGCATTTTAGGTAGTTTAGGAAAAAGCTTATATAATAAGCCCTTCATAATGACTGAGCATGGAATTTATACAAGAGAACGTGAAGAAGAAATAATTAAGTCTGATTGGATTAATAAATGGTTTAAGGATATTTGGGTACAGTACTTTTACTCTTTATCAAGAAGTGCCTATGAACATGCTGATAAGGTTATCACGCTTTTTAATAAGAATAAAGAAATTCAGATTGAACTAGGGTGTGAAGAGAGTAAACTGCAAATCATTCCAAATGGAATCCAAATCGATTCTTACTCTAATCTACCACAAAAGGATGATAACGATCAGCATATAAATATTGGTGCTGTAGTAAGAATCGTACCAATAAAAGATATCAAGACGATGATACAAGGATTTGCAGTAGCAAAAACGACATGCAAAAACACAGTGCTTTACATTATGGGACCTTTTGATGAGGATCCTGAATATTTTATGGAGTGCAAACAATTGGTAGTTAATCTTGATTTAGAGGATGTTGTATTTACCGGTAGAGTTAATATTTCTGAGTATATAGGCAAAATGGATATCCTGGTGTTAAGTAGCATAAGTGAAGGGCAACCATTAGCCATCTTAGAGGGAATGGCAAGTAAAAAGCCTACCATTGCAACTGATGTTGGGAGCTGCAAAGATCTAATTCACGGCAACGGGGATAACTACGGTGATGCAGGTATTATAGTTTCAGTAATGAATCCTGTAGAATTGGGTAACGCCATAATTCAGTTATGTAAAGATAAGGATGCTAGAGAAGGCATGGGAAAATCAGCTTTTATGAGAGTTACTAATTTATATACAAAGGAAAAGCTAGTGGAAGCATATAGAAATCTGTATAGTGCCTATGAAATATCGAAGGAGTAGAGGTATGGCCGGTATAGGATTTGAACTAAGAAAATTATTTAAAGAGAAGGGATTAATAGCAGGGTTTAGGGCATGGTTTTATTCAGCTTTAATTACAATTGGGCCCATGCTATTATGCATTCTACTGCTGACGGTCCTGCAAGTTTTTATGAGCTATTTAGGTATTGATTTTAATAAAAAGGAATTATTTACAGTCACTATAATCTATTCCTTTATATTTTCATTAATTTTGACTAGTGGATTCTCAATGCTACTATCCAGATATATCTCAGATAAGATTTACAAAAAGGAGGAGAAGGATATAATTCCATCTCTTAAAGGAGCAATTACTATACTCATGATTTTAGGAGGTATAATAGGAATAGTTTTTTATTATAATTCTCCACTGAATTTCTCTTATAAGGTCGTAGCGTATATCCTGTTTATGGAGCTAAATATTCTATGGATACAGACCATATATGTAACTGGATTAAGAAAATATAAAAAAATATTAAGAGGATTTTTCGTTGGTATCTTTGCTGGAATTCTCCTGTCAGCTATATTGGTAGGTTATTTGAAATTAGATGCAGTTATGGGCTCATTAATTTCAGTTGATATTGGATTTTTTATTATACTTTTATTTTTTTTCAACAGCATTCAGGATGGAGGTAAACATAGCAACAGAAATTATTTCGGATTTTTGGAGTATTTAGATAAATATCCTTCTCTTTTCTTTATTAGCTTTATATATACACTTGGACTATATATTCATAATTTGGTCTTTTGGGGAGGTGAACATCAGAAATTCATTAATGGTACATATATTTTTGCACCTATTTATGACATGCCTGTATTTTGGGCGTTTCTATCTATAATACCAGCTATTGTTATATTTGCAGTGACTTTTGAGACTTTTTTTTATGAAAAATATAAGTTATTTTATGATAGTATTTTAGAAAACGGGACAAAGAAGGTTATTGATAAATCGAAGCATGAAATGAAAATAGTTCTCTTTCAACAATTAAGACATGTGATGGGAGTTCAACTGGTTTTTACTGGGATATGCTTAGTGTTGGGGAAAATCCTTTTACCTAAAGTGGAATTTTTTCACCAATCTATTCAGATTTTCAATGTACTGGTAATCGGATATTATGCTTTTGTAGTAATGTTTATTATTCTTTCAATATTATTATATTTTGATGATAGAATTGATGCTCTGCTTTTAGTTCTTATTTTTACATCATTGAATGGATTGTTTACAGGGCTTACTACTATAATGGGAGAGGCATATTTCGGTTTTGGATTTTTGGTCAGTGCATTTATAGCGCTATTATTTGGTATATTAAGATTAAAAAATTTCATAAAAAACATAGACTATCACATATTCTGCTCCCAACCACTTATTAATATAGAACGCGAAAGGGTATTTACAAGGATATCTCGAAAACTCCAAAGAGTGCTAGTGGTGACTAAGAAATCGGCAATTTAATTGCAAAACAAAAGAACCGTCCCCTT
>CAYOKA010000045.1:0-16986 GCA_964404395.1 uncultured Oscillospiraceae bacterium
TTTCTCTCCTCGCTCATGTTGTCCGGCATTACAATTACAACCTTATAACCCTTTTGCACACCTACTAGCGCAAGTCCAATGCCCGTATTCCCCGAGGTTGGCTCCATTATTGTCATACCGGGCTTCAATTCACCGCTTTTCTCGGCTTCCTCTATCATATACTTTGCTATCCTGTCCTTTATGCTCCCTCCGGGATTTAGAAACTCTACCTTGGCAAAAACATTGCCGCCCGTCAACTTCTTCAGGCTAATCATCGGCGTATTGCCGATTATATCAAGTACGCTTTCGATGTACATATGCTCTGCTCCTTTATAATGTACTATATAGATATTATTAACTTATTAATTATAGCAGATTTATGCTTCTAAAAAACAAGAAAATAAAAAGAAGTGGCAATTAAATGCAATGTGGGTGACATTATCACACGATATTCACATTATTAGCCAGATTAATTTCATGAAAAAATTAGTATCTATTGACAGCCGTAAACAATTAATGTACCATAAGTGTACTAATACTCATAGTACACTTAACGTTTTTGAAATGGAACCTTACATAAAAATATACAGTCCTTGGAGAGGGACTTAAAAAAACTACTACATTGTAGTATGGGGAGTGATACCTATCATAGCAATAGACTTGAGAAATCCAAAGCCCATATATGAGCAGATAAAGGACAACATTAAGCAGCTGATTATCACAGGGGCTATCAAGCAGCATGAGCAGCTTCCCTCCATCAGAGAGCTGGCTCAGACCACATCTATCAACCCAAACACAATTCAAAAGGCATACAGGGATTTGGAGTCTGAGGAATTCATCTACACCGTAACAGGGCGGGGTAATTTTGTGGCGCCTTCACCAAAGAGAATTGATAACGAGCGGGTTGAGAAGCTTTATGATGCGATGAAGGCCGCGGTTGGAGAGCTTGCATATTTAGGTGTTCCCAAAAGCAACATAGTAGAAGCTGTCCAAAATGCCATTTTACAAGCCACACCACAAGGAGGAAATAAAGCATGATAGAAATCAAAGATATAAAAAAGTCCTTTGATGGATTTTATGCACTAAACGGCGTAAACGCCACAGTAGAGAAGGGTTCTGTTTATGGACTTGTTGGGCCTAACGGAGCAGGTAAAACCACACTTATTAAGCATATAGCGGGTGTCTTTATCCCGGATTACGGCTCCATAACCGTAGACGGACAGCAAGTGTACGAAAATGTTTCAGTCAAATCAAGGATGTTTTACATACCTGATGAGATATATTTCTTTCCCCAGGCATCAATTAACGACATGAAGAAATATTATCAATCCATTTACCCGAGCTTTGACGAGGTTCGGTTTCAAAAGCTTCGGGAGGTCTTTCCGATCAATCCTAAAAAGGGTCTCAAACGATTCTCCAGAGGCATGCAGAAGCAGGCGGCTTTTTGGCTGGGTATTTGTCTTCGCCCCGATATCATGCTGCTGGATGAACCGGTGGATGGACTTGATCCTGTAATGCGCCGCAAGGTCTGGAGCGTATTGTTACAGGATGTAGCCGAACGGGGAATGACAGTCTTTGTCTCATCCCACAACCTAAGAGAGCTGGAGGACGTCTGTGATCACGTGGGCATAATGCATGAGGGAAAGGTCATAATCGAGCGTAGCCTGACAGAGCTTCAGAGCAATATCGTCAAGCTTCAGGTTGCATTTGAGGGCGAGCTTCCAGAGGAAGTGAACAAGCTCAATGTTCTCAGCCGGCAACAGACGGGAAGAATTTGGATACTTATCGTTCGAGGCAACCAGCAGGAAATTTTAAGCAGCATAAAGGAGCTTAATCCTCTGCTGGTTGATGCTCTGCCGCTCTCCCTTGAAGAAATCTTTATTTATGAACTTGGAGGTATGGATTATGCGGTTAAAAACATCGTACTTTAATAAGGGTATTTTCAGAAATAATATAAAGAGATTCTGGCTCATCACATTTTCCTATGCTTTTTTCCTGTTTATATTTATTATAGGCTACTTAAACTCGGAGATAGGGCTGATGAACAGGACTACTGATCCTGTAAGGCTTAGCAATATAGGCAGAAACATACTAAGCAGCGGCAATGATACTATGATCCTGTTTCTAGGCTTCTTCCCCTTAGTTGCGGCACTGGCAGTGTTTTCTTATATGCATTTCCCGAAAAACACGGCAATGATACACTCTTTGCCTGTAAATCGTGGGACTTTGTTTGTGACCAATTATCTGTCAGGACTGTTTATTTCAACTGTTCCGCTCCTTATAAATAGCCTGATACTAATTGTCACAGAAGCGATTGTAGGAATTCCAAACCCTGAATATGCATGGATATGGCTTGGCATAAATCTTGTGATGACCCTCCTTCTATATAACTTTGCCGTGTTTACAGGCATGTTTACGGGGCATCTGGCGGCGCAGGCTATATTCTTTTACATCTTCAACTTCCTTGCTTTTTTTCTTAAGTCTGTAATTGAAGGCATCCTGAGCAATTTCCTATTTGGCTATGTGTCCAGCTCTTCAGCCACGGCCTTTGAAATCTGGTCTCCTCTTTATTATTTAGGCACTTTCTTTAGGGGCTTTCGGAATAATGAGGGAAATATTGCTGTCTTAGCAGGATATTTGCTTGCAGCCATTGTCTTCTTAGTTTTAAGCTACTTCCTCTACAAGAAAAGGCACATGGAGGTTGCCACAGATGTAATCAGCTTCCCATCTGTCAAGCCGGTTTTTAAGTACAGTGTAGCATTTTGCTCCGCCGGGCTCATTGGAGGTATTATCGTAAGTATTATAGATGCAGGTCAGAATCTTGGTGCATATATAATCTCCTACCTGATAGGCGGCTTCATCGGCTATTTTGCCGCTGAGATGCTCATGCGTAAGACATTTAAGGTTTTTAAGGCCTATAAGGGGTATTTGGTCTTCGCAGTTGTTTTATCGCTATTTCTCTGCAGCATCGATTTCGACCTGTACGGTTATGAGCGCAGGGTGCCGCAGGATAGCCGGGTAGAGGTCATAGGTTTGAATACATACATGGATTCAGCAATAAGAATTGCATTAAGACCTGAGGACTATGATCCGGAAAAGCACAGCTATCTTTTCCCGACCCGCGAATACCTCGGCGAATACGCAGGCGAATTTGCCAATAACCCTCCAGAGAATTTAAGCGACGCGCAGATTAAGGAGCTTAGGGAATCCATGGCCGGGATTTCTGAGGATCGTCAGGTCATTGCGAAGGCTCTGCAGATCCATTCCTACATTGTGGATAATGAAAGCATCTTTAAAGAAAATGAAAAGCTGTGGCGGAGGGATACCCTGGGACGACGAGCCGATTCTTTCCAAAGTAGAAATCTCTATTTTATATACAGATTGGAGGATGGCTCTTTACTTGAACGAAGGTACAGCCTCCTTACATACAATGACAATACGCAACTTGATAGGCTGTTGAGAGAATACTTGTCCCTGCCCGGCGTAAGAGAAAGCTACGAGCCTGTCTTAGTTAAAAATGCCGAGGATATACGCAGTATTTTTGTCAGCTTTGAAACAAAGGAAGGTCAATATCATGATTTTGAAATAACAGAGAATATTCAGGATTTTCTAAATGTTTACAAAAAGGACATTCTTGCATTGGATTCCCTGTACAGCATGTTTGGAAATAGTGAGCCAAATGCCTACAGTGTGAATGTCAGAATCGAATTTAATGAAGAGCAATATAATAGAAGGAAGTCCTATGGCAGCGTGCTTTATGACAGCTATGAAAGCACTTGGAACTATCTTGTTGACAAGGGGGTATTTGAGCTTGAAAACCTCATGCCGTCTGACTATAGGCTCAAGCACGGCCCTGCCGCGGTCGCCGTTCCCCGATAATGGGGCATAGCACCCCAGAAGCCAGAGGCCGGAAGCCAGAGGCCGGGAGTCAGAAGCCAGAGACCAGAAATCAGGATAACAACTATCATTCTGAACGTCCCTCTGTCATTCTGAACGCAGTGAAGAATCTTGAGAAGATCCTTCGCATACGCTCAGGATGACAAAACAGAAGCCAGAGGCCGGAAGCCAGAGGCCAGATATTTTCTCTACTCTGGCCCCTGTTTTCTGTTCACTGATATTTTAGGTGTCCCCCAACTTTTTCAGGAGCAGTCGAAAAGTCAGCTAAATGTTATAGTATGTAAATCACCTCTGCTTGCCACACTCGGAAGCCCATCTCCGGCAGGTTTCAATCCTTGCACCCGGTGGATTGTCACCATGCTCAGGGTCAAGGTATGAGTAGGCGTACAGCCTTTCGCAGGGTATGATACTGCATTCGCCGCAATGAGTAAGCCCTCTATTCTGGCAGCAAATGGCGATTGGACATTCACCGTGAAAGGGATGCCCATTTGTTTCGATACAGCCACCGCAGCCTTGAGATTCTTTCCACTCACAGCCGGTACAGTGGAGTCCGCAACGCGAATCAATCATAATTGTTCACTCCTTCCTAACCGCTATACATTGAGGTTATTATACCATGGATTTGCATAGATTTCATTGTAGGTACATAATTCAGTATCGTCCAGTGGTTGTAATCGTGGTTAATTGAACACGCATATACTCGTAATAAGCAGTAATTAAAATATATAGTGATTTATGTCGAATGGAACAGTATAATAGGATGTATAAATGAGAGGGAGTCAATGTATGGAGTTATCAAAATTCAAGAGATTTGACATGTTGAAAAAGCCAATAAGACAGCGACATTTCTTAAGGCCGTTAACATGGCTGCTGAGCTTTCCAGCTGTCCTGGCTCATCGGGTCAAGATAACTAAAGTAGGGACGCAGGGCCTAAAGCCGCCATATTTGTTATTGTGCAATCACAATTCCTTTATCGATTTTAAGGTAGCGACTGTGGCGATCTTTCCCCATCGTGCCAATTACCTGGTAGCTATAGACGGATTTATCGGACGGGAATGGCTTTTGAGGAACGTAGGCTGTATCTGTAAGCGCAAGTTTACAAATGATACGGTAATGGTCCGGCACATGAAAAAGGTTGCACAAAATGGGGATGTAATAGTTCTTTATCCGGAAGCCAGGTATTCACTATGCGGCACGAATGCAATCCTTCCGGAGTCTCTGGGGAAGGTAGCAAAGCTGCTTAAAATTCCCGTTGTAACCTTGATTATGCATGGGCATCATGTTAATGCGCCTTTCTGGAATCTGAAAAATAGAAAGGTTAAGCATACTGAAGCAGTGTTGACTCATTTGATAACAAAGGAGGAAATTGATACACTGGATTATAAGGAAATTTACGAAAGAATTAATACCGCTTTTCAATATGATGATTTTGCATGGCAAAAGGATCGGAGTATCCGCATAAGTTATCCTGACAGAGCGAAGGGTTTGCACAAGCTGCTTTATCAATGCCCCCGCTGTAGGACAGAGTATCATATGATGTCTGATGGGAATAGACTTTGGTGTAACAGCTGCAAAAAGAAATGGGAAATGTCCGAATATGGCGAACTGTCTGCTGTTAACGGAGAAACAGAGTTTTGCCACATTCCGGACTGGTATGAATGGGAGAGAGAGCAGGTGCGTCAGGAGGTTAACAGCGGCGTTTACAGATTTGAGTCCGAGGTCACTGTGAAATCCCTGCCTAATGCCAAAGGCTTTATAGATTTGGAAAAGGGCAAGCTTACACATGATATGAAAGGCTTTTTGCTGGAGGGAGAATATGAGGGAAGCCCCTATTCGGTATCGATAAGTGCTAAGTCCTTATATTCCTGTCATATCGAATATAACTATCTGGGGAAATACGGTGACTGTGTGGATCTCAATACATTGACCGACACTTATTATATATACCCGCAGTGTGAGCATTTTTCAGTGACGAAAATCGCCCTTGCAACTGAGGAGCTGTACAAGGTGTCGCGGATTGTGCCTGCGGCAGTAAGCCCTGCACATTAGAGCTCCTAAGGGAAGAGGAGCCGTTGTTGGAAGGATCCTTTAGATGCTATCAATTGTTTTTTTAGCTGATCGGGGGTTAGGATTCTGTAATCCTGAGCTTTTGTGCCTTGAGAGTCTCTGATGGAGCTATGCCACGGTGTTTCTTAAACACCTTGCTAAAGTAAGAAATATCGGAAAACCCACATTCGGAAGCGGCCTCGCTGACGTTGAACATACCACTTGAAAGCATATTCTCGGCTTGGTTGATTCTGATTGTCGTTAAGTACTGCCGGAAGGTTTGCCCGGTTTCCCGTTTAAACAAGATGCCAAAATAAAGGGTACTATACTTCGTCATTTTTGCCATCTCTTCGACAGAAAGAGGCTCGGCATAGTGATCTATGACATACTGCAGCACCATTTTTATCCGTTTATCTACATTATGCTGATAGTTTCCTTGATAGATTATCTGGTAACACCGTTCCAGGATAAGCGTAAAAATTGCTCTAGCCTTTAGCCTATAGCAAGGCCCGCGTAATAGCCAAGCGGCTGTCATTTCGTGGAAAAAGGCAATAAGATCTTCGCGGACACCAATATGAGTAACCGTCTGAAAAGGCAAAGTGATTTCATTGCCTGAAAGATCGCATGCTAAGGCATTAACACAGTAACAATCCATAAGATTGTCAGAATCGACGCTGGCGAATTCTTTGGAGCCCTTCTGCACACATATCAGGTCCCCGGCGCGAACTGAATATGCAATATCATTGATAACGAATTCCCCCTGCCCTGATACTATGTAAGTAAAATTGATGAAGGGATTAGTGCGTGGTATAATTTCCCAGTCCGGGGTACATATTCTGTGATTATAGTAATGAATGTCTACCACAATGTCGTTTACATCACATCCAACCATATTATTCACCCAAGTAAAGAATAGCAGTTTTTTTGAAAGATAACAATATCATTCATGAAAATTACAAACTATACTTATTTTTTTCATCGGAAAAACAGTTGGTTCTTGATAGAATGGTATTACGTCTTGAACATGTACAAAAAATCAACAATCTTAGAAGGAATTATTAATTTAGGGCTATATTAACTAACATCAAAAGTGTTACTGCACAAGCAAATCGATTACATTTATAGAGCTATATCAGAATAGAAACTTACTAATGATGACTTATTAAATGCATTGTTCATATTGCTTTGGAATGAATGGTGAACATCAATATAGACCAGGTTTTCAGAAAGACAATGAAAGCGACATCCGGGAAAAGAGGAGGGAAAAAATGAGCAGTACAGTTGTAAAAAAGAAACAATCTAATTCATTTACAGCAAATTATCTTAGAAGAACTTGGACTTTATACCTTATGCTGCTGCTGCCTATAGCCTTTTTTATTGTATTCCGTTATGTTCCAATGACCAATATTGTTATGGCTTTTAAGGACTACAACATGTTTAAGGGAGTTTGGCAGTCAGACTGGGTTGGATTCAAGTGGTTTGCAAAAGCGTTTGCTTCAAAGGATTTTTGGGATGCCCTGCGCAACACCATTGTACTCAATGTATTTGATTTAGTCGTCGGATTCCCAATGCCAATCATACTTGCGCTTTTGCTGAATGAACTGGTTTATAAGCGTTTTAAGCGTTTTACCCAAACGATTATCTACCTACCGCATTTCTTGTCATGGGTCATTATCAGCGGTATAGCGTTTCAGCTTTTGGCACCGCAATCAGGTGTTGTTAATATTTTGCTCTCAAGATATGGGCGGGGGCCTATAGAATTTCTTGGGGAACCGGTCCTTTGGGTGATAACATATATTGTTCTTGGCGTGTGGAAGGAAATGGGATGGAACACAATAATCTACCTCGCAGCAATAACAGGAATAAATCCGGAACTATATGAGGCTGCCGAAATCGATGGAGCAGGAAGGTTTAGAAGAATTTTGTCAGTTACATTACCGGGCATCCGGTCAACTATTATCATACTACTCATTATGAGCTTGGGCAGAATACTTGGCATTGAGTTCGATCGACCCTTTGCATTGCAGAATTCAGCGGTAATGAATGTTGCTGATGTTATCAGCACGTATGTATACCGCGTGGGGATCAGGGGGTTGCAGTTCTCTCTCACAGCGGCAGTTGGATTATTTCAGTCGGTTGTCTGCGTTTTCTTCCTGCTGACGGCTAATACAATAGCTAAAAAGTTTGGTGAACGAGGAATCTGGTAAAGGAGATCATATTAATGAACAACAATAGCGAATTGATTAAAAGCAATATAACAAGAACTGAGAAAAACAGAGAATTTCATACCAAATCTGTGAAAATTGGCGACGGAGTCGTTTTAGGCCTCTGTGTTTTCCTGATAGTGATTTATATAGCACCATTTATAAATATCATATCGCGTTCACTGAGCTCACCAAATGCCTTGGTTAATAACAGAGTCTCATTCTGGCCGGTGGATTTTACAATTGATTCCTATGCATACGTTTTAAGCGATGTTGCCTTTTCGCGCTCACTTGTATTTACTGCGCTGCTGACTGTAGTGTGCACTGTATTCTCTATGTTTATGACTCTTCTGGCGGCATATCCTCTCACCTATGATCTCAAGGGTGGCAGATTTATTAACATAATTATTATATTGACTATGTATTTCAATGCGGGCACTATTCCCAATTATCTGCTCATGAAGCAGCTAAATCTGCTGGGCAATCCCCTTGTACTGGTACTGCCGGGCTGCTTGAGTGTATTTAACATGATCATACTTCGCAGCTTTTTTTGGGGGATACCGGAAAGCTTGCGTGAGTCTGCTGAATTGGATGGAGCCGGACCAGTAAGCGTTCTGATCAATATATACCTGCCATTATCGGGTCCTGTACTTGCAACATTGGCTTTGTTTTACGCTGTAGGTCGTTGGAATGGTTTTTCTGATGCATTGATGTATCTGCCTTATCCCAAATATCATCCAATACAACTCAAACTATATCAGATCATCAACAACCGTTCATCAATAGAAATCTCGACTCTGGAGGGCTTTTCAACTCCGACTGCCACAGAGGGCCTGAAAGCGGCTTCAGTTATGTTTGCTACGGTTCCTATTCTGGTTGTTTATCCCTGGCTTCAGCGATACTTCATAACCGGAGTTACAATTGGAGCCGTAAAAGGTTGATTTACCATACACCCCATGGCGTACAGACGCCTAAATATAAACAATTAAAGGGAGGTACATTATTATGAAAAAAGCGTTAATCCTGCTGCTGGTTTTCACCATGCTTCTACCCTTTGCATCATGTGGAGGAAATGGCAAGTCCGCTGAAAACCAGCCTGCAGAAAGTAAAAGCAGCAGTGAACCGAAACCGGCGAAGAAGGCTGATGCGCCGGCAGAAACAACACCTGAACTGGCCAAGATCACTGTCGAGGTTTTTGACCGTGGTACTGATGGTGGCAAGACTGAACCTACAGATAATTACTGGGCGAAATGGATTAAGGAAAAAGTTTTGGAAGACGAGAACATCGAAGTTACTTTTGTACCTGTAAGCCGTTCTGACGAAACAACCCAGTTGAATAACTTAATGGCCAGTGGAACCGCACCCGATTTATGTTATACATACAGCGGTGATCTCGTTACTCTTTACCGCGATCAGGGCGGCTTAACAGAACTGACCCCATACCTTTCTGTTATGAATGATCTCGATGCTCTTCTCGGAGAAGACAAAGCATTATCGGGACGTAGGATGATTGAGCGCAATAAGGATTTAACGGACAACAGCATCCATTCTATCCCTGCACGCCGCATGAACGTTGCTATGGTTACAACCTTCATACGAAAGGATTGGCTGGATACTCTGGGCTTGGGCCTTCCTACGACTCTTGACGAATGGTATAACGCTCTTAAGGCGTTCAAGGATAATGCCGATAAGCTTGGCACTGACGTAATTCCATTTACCATGACTCCTGATATTCGCTGGCGCGCTTCATGCTTAATTGATTCATTCCTGGATCCGAATATTAGTCCCAAGGATCGCTGGATTAATTCACCGCTTGGAAGAAACGTACTCCTTCCAGGGGCAAAGGAAGGATATCGTTTCCTTAACAAGATGTATCTTGAAGGGCTGATTGATCCTGAATTTTACCTTTATAGCGACGATGTAAAAAATGAAGAGCTCATTAAGGCGGGGCGTATAGGCTCATTTATACATAACTGGGATCAGGCTTACCGTAATTCCCCAAGTTGGCAGGATGGCATGAAGCTGAATGTCCCGGATGCTGAATATGTTGCTATTGATCCATTTGTAAATGCTGCAGGCAAGACCTATAAAGGAAAGTATGACGCAGCAGGAATTAATATTTTCATACCCGCAACTGCACAAAATCCTGAAGCTGTCTGCCGGTATTTGAATTGGTTGTCCAAGAATGAGGTCTCTAAGTTCCTGCAATTCGGAGAAGAGGGCAAGAATCACAAGATAGTCAATGGATTGCCGGCATCAATTCCTGCAACCGGAGAGACTATACAAAACTCAGGGAATAATCTTGACTACACTATGCCCATGAATGGTATCTGGCTTGGTGATGAAGAAACAACTGTAAAGGCATTGGCAAATGGATATACATGTGAAGCCAAATACATTGTAGACGCTTACAATACTGCAATGAAAGACGCTGAAGCCGGCCTGGTTGTTCCAGTTGTTCTATCAGCGGCAGGTCCTTATACTGAGGATTTGACAAAGAAGGCAGATGATGGCGGTTCAAACGCTGTAAGGGCATCGCAGGGTGAGTTTGATAAAATCTGGGATGCGTTTATCGCTGATTGGCGTGCTTCGGGCGCGGACGAAATCATTTCTGAGCGTGCCGAGAAATATGTTGAACCTAACTAATAGAGCCAACACAAACTAATAAAGTCAACACAAAGTAAAATAGCATCCCATCAGTTTTCAATATAACTGGTGGGATGTTTGTTAGTATCCAGATCAAAATTACCGCTCTCGGCGTTCTTCACACCTGCTGAGGGATTTGATATACTGAAGCTAATAGATCTTTGGGGAAGGAACCTCTAGATGGAGCGGGATTATATAAGCAGTGTGCGGTTAGCTCGCCGTAGACGATATAATTGCTGGGATAAGGCTGCAATAGACTGTGCTGCGGAACTCGAAACATGTGCGTCGCAAGACGCTCGATATTGTAGGAATGCACTATGGATAACGTGATGAAATAGACAAGGAAAATGGAGTGCTCTAAATGGCAAAGAAGGTCGTAGTAAAAATACGCGAAACCGATCTATACGAGCCTGTGCGTGAATATCTTGAGAAGCTTGGATACCAGGTGCAGGGAGAGGTGGATGGCTGTGATATGACTGCCATCATGGGGGATGAGCTAGTGGTGGTTGAGTTGAAAACGTCCTTCAATCTGAAGCTACTCAGCCAGGCTGTCAAACGTCAGCGTGTAGCCGATTCGGTTTATGTGGCAATCCCGAAACCAAAGGGAGGGGTGCGGACAGCCAGCTGGAGGGATATGTGTATGCTCTTGCGCCGCCTCGAGCTTGGTCTGATAACGGTTGCCACCGAGAGAAAGAGTGGGCTGGAGCAGGTAGAGGTTCATTTTCATCCAAACACCTTTGATAGACTAAAAGCTATGCGCTCGAAAAAGAAGGTTCGTCATCACATTATAAAAGAGTCTGTTAGCCGTAGCGGCCAGTACAATACAGGTGGGACAAACAGGACAAAGCTGATTACAGTGTACAGGGAACAGGCGATTCACATTGTATGCTGCATGATGAGGCACGGAAACATGTCTGCTGCAGAGCTTAGAAAGCTTGGCACCAGCGCAAAAACTTACAATATTCTCAGAGACAACCACTATGGCTGGTTTACAAAGGTTTCCCGGGGCATCTATTCGCTAAACGACTGCGCGCGAGATTTTCTGGATGGCTATCCGCAATTGGTCACGCATTATATGAAGCTGGTGCAGGAGCAGGAGGCTGCTCAGCAGGAGAGCTAAGAAAAGTATTTCCCAAAGCCCAGCAGAAACATTGACAGGAACATATGTTCTTTTATATAATAAGGATGAAATGTATTGACTAAGATTGTTCATTCATTCATAATAACCATATAAAGTTAAATTATATTTTTAACTTACAGGGGGATATAATTGTATACTTTAAGCAAAAGCAAGGTAAGATTCCATATGAATAAAAACGGAATAACTACTCAAAAGGAATTAGCCGAGCACTTGGGAATAAGTAAAAATCAGCTTTCGATGCTACTGTCTGCTAATTATAATCCGATAAAATCCAATGCCGTGAAAATATGTGAAGTTTTAAGCGTGAATCTTGACGAGATACTTGAATATGAACAGTTGGATCTTTTTCCTGTTGAAAAAAAGAACGTTGGAGAAAAAGAACAAGATGATGTAATCATTTTAGATTCTTATCAGGGGCAGGAATTTACAGATATCAGAGGTGTAAAAGCATTTAGAAACTATTCCGATGTAGAACTATTTGCAGGAGCAGGTGGTTTGGCTCTTGGACTGGAAATGGCGGGTTTTGACTCTAAGGGATTGGTGGAGATTGATACGCTGTCCTGTCAAACTTTAAAGAAAAACAGACCTAATTGGAATGTAATCGAAAAGGATATAATTCAAGTGGTTGATGATGGCATAACTAATTATGTAGATATTCATAAAGGGGAGCTTGACCTGCTATCAGGGGGTTACCCGTGTCAGGCCTTCAGTTATGCAGGTAAGAAAATGGGTCTATCCGACACAAGGGGCACAATGTTCTATTACTATTCTAAGGCTGTAGAGCAGCTAATGCCAAAGATGTTTCTGGCTGAGAACGTTAGAGGTCTTGTATCCCATGATGGGGGTAAAACACTATCTTTGATGTTAAAGCTATTCTCTGATATCGGCTATACAGTCGAATGGCATTTATTAAAAGCACTTGATTATGACGTTGCCCAGAAGAGAGAGAGAATTGTTATTGTAGGAATTAGAAATGATTTGGTTGAAGAGCATGGTTTATGTTATTCGTTTCCTAAGCCATATGGCTATGAACTTACATTAAGGGATGTTCTAAAAGATGTTCCTAAGTCAGACGGAGCCAAATATCCAGAGTCAAAAAGGAAGGTATTGGAGTTAGTGCCTCCGGGGGGTTGTTGGAGAGATTTGCCGGAAGAAATTGCTAAAGCCTTCATGGGTAAAAGCTATTATTCCGGTGGCGGTAGGACAGGTATGGCAAGAAGGATGTCCTGGGATGAACCATCCTTAACATTAACATGTTCACCTGCTCAAAAGCAAACAGAAAGATGTCACCCAGACGAAACCAGACCTTTCACTGTCAGAGAATATGCAAGAATACAGAGTTTTCCGGATGATTGGCTGTTTGAATGTAATACATCGAATGCCTATAAACAGATTGGAAATGCCGTTCCTGTAAATATGGCTAAAGCCATTGGGCTGTCGATTGTCAATGTATTAAATCGAATAGGGTAAACCTTCTTTAATTCTCTTGGTTTAAGGCTTCATCTATTTGTATTGCTAAGTCATCAATAACACTTGCTACTAACTCAGAACCATCGAATTCAGAAGCAATATCACCGATGGCATCAGTTATTCTTTGATAAAAATCTGCATTTCCTGTGAGTCTATGCCAGAAATTTACCCCTACAATTACAGGATACTCTTCCTCAATCTTTTTATAATGGTTACTGAGCTCTGCATGCTCTCCATAAAATACACCTACGACCATGTCGTTTATTCCAACATTGAGGTTGTTTATTCTTGCAAGGTTTCTTACTCCTGCAAAATGATTTTTAATAGTAACAATGTCATCCTTATTAATTGTGTTTGTGCCGGCCTTCATTTGGCAGTATTTTCTCCTGCCATCTAGGTTATCAATAAATTCAATATCAATGCCGGTCGTTGTTGATGCAAAACCCTGTAACACTGAACTGCAGAACTTTTGCAGCTTACTGCCAAATATTGTGTTTATAGATGTTCCGATTACCCTCGGGTATACCAGTGCCTTTGCAATGCTTCTTGCCTCATTATTTCCAGTAATGAAATTAGCTTTATATTTATCCAGAAAAGGATTCAACCTAAAATTTTTCAAGTCTCTGCATTCCTGTGTCCTTGCAATATGGTTTGGCATAATTTCATTTCTGAAAAAGTCTCTTGCACTCTCAATAATGGCAACTAGTTCTACTTCAGTCATAAAAGCCACCTCCCGATTACTATTTACTCTCCATAGATAGGAATATTTTAGCAGATAAAGCACGGTATGTCTATTCCACCGGTTGTTGTTCAACAGCATGTAAATTTTGTTGAGATGTTTGCATCATGTGTCATGTAAAAAGGTGTTACTGTAAAAAATGCACACACCGTATAAAATGCTGTAAAAGTCTTGACTTTAGCTCATTTAACATGTTACTATATCTAAGCAGTTTGAGGAGAGTATTAGCTCTATTAATTAGAATAGTATGATCTCATGCTGGTGTAGCTCAGCAGGCAGAGCAGCTGACTTGTAATCAGCAGGTCGGGGGTTCGATTCCGTCCACCAGCTCCATATAAAACGTCTATCCGAAGGATAGGCGTTTTATTATGCGAGAAAACCCAGGGGCGGAATCGAACAAGGGGGACATACCTGGTAAGGGCTATGACAGGTGTGTCGCCATACCGTTTTACGGGCACGAGCCAAAAGGAAAACGCATGCGTTTTCCGGCGAGTGCGCGAGGATGATCGGGGAGCCAACAATCCGAGCGGAGAGCGCAGCGCAGCGGCGCGGTCGACCGTCCACCAGCTCCAAAGCCTTACAACTTAAAGGTTGTGGGGTTATGAAAGGTGGTTTTGAGGTTGTGAGGCGAGGTAACGTCATTATTCCAACAGAGTAAAATTTGAGAAGCTCATTGCGTATAAAAAAGCCTGTAATACCGATGATAATGGGGTAACAGGCTTATTTAGGTTGTTAGGGGTTAATGGTGATTACATCAAATAATAGGGAAATATACATCCATATAAGTAACCCCATCTATTTCGATGACTTCTTCCAGCCAATAGCGTTCCTTATCACAAGATGCTTTATATCCTTTACTATTAACCCATTCCACTAGCTTTTTCCATCCCTTTGGAATGGCGTCAAATGGGTCTGAAAATGGATTCATAATACGGAGTACTGCGTATTTGCATTCTTCAACTTTCTTTAAAACCACACCATTGCTGACAGGGGTATTTTCACTTACACATACCCAATACTCATAGCCCCTTAATCCTTTGTTTCTTGCTTCTTCACTCACAGGTATGTCAAAACCAAACTTTCTTGCTGTTGCATCAATGCTGTTTTCCTCAATCCATTTTGTCATAAAAGCGATAACTTCTTCCTCGGGGTTTGAGCTTACAACGCTTGCACTTACAATAAACATTGTATTTAGATTTTCAAATCTTACATCACTAAAAATATTATCCATTTGCTTACCTCCATATAAGTTATTATTTAGTTTATTAAGAGTAGGTTTTTTCGGGATTGAATATTGCATGCCTCTAAATTTACTTGGGCTTTAACCATACTCTTGTTTAAATGCCCTGCTGAAAGAACGTTCGGAACTGTAATCATAGTCGAGAGCCACATCAAGGATTCGCTTTCCTTGACATACTTCATACATAGCATATGCCAGTTTCCTTTTCCTTACATAGTCCATTACTGTAATGTCAACATACATTCCAAAGAGACGATAAAAATGATACTTTGAAAAGCCCGCAACATTTGCACATTCTTCAATGGTAATTTGTTGCTTGATATTCTCTTCAACAAAATCAACAGCTTTCTGCAAATATTCCATATACCCCACTTTTTACACTCCTCGTTGCAACGATAATACAAAATATTGTATAATTCAACACAAAGGTTGAAAAAATGTGCACCGGCCTATGGTTTTTGGACTAGACGAGTAGCGACCCTATGGGTTTCGCAAGCGCAAATCCGAGTAGAATGAACTATAATTTGTATGGATACTTACCAACTGTCCATGTGAGCTCAAAAATCAATATACTCACACTCGTTAAAGCTCGCAAATTTGCACATGCGGCTATTAATGGCGGTTTGAAGCGTTTCCGTCTCTTTTACGCCCTTTTCATACCAGAGGTTTTGCATGATCAGTGTTTTCACCTTGCGGTCACATATTGCCTCAACTCTGCCGATAAAGCGGTCACCGTACAACAAGGGCAGGACGTAGTAGCCATATTTGCGCTGTGCCTTGGGGGTATAGATTTCCCATTTGTAGTCGAAATTAAATAGTGCCTTAATAAGCCGCCTGTCCCAAAGCATATTGTCCAGTGGAGCAATCAGCTCGCAGCGGGCCTTCAGTTCAGGCTCCTGCAGGACTGCTTCAAGTAGAGCCCGGTCGCTTGAAAGACAATATAGCTTTTCCTTAATGCCTTCAACCATAATTTCAATAATTTTTTCTTCCAGAAGCAATCGCTTGAAAATCTCGTTTCGCGGGTCAGATTTCAATCCCCAAATATTCAGCCACGCATCAGAAGGCTTGTTCCACAGCAGTCCCACCGCGCCAATCCGACGCTGTACACGCCACTTTTGATGCTCAAGCTCATCGGGATAGGGCTCAGGTGCATTCAAGAGCTCGGCGGGAATCCAATTTTCAGCCAGGTCATAATACTTGATCGTACCTTTCTTGTGATGCACTACCAAATCACCACGGAAATACATGGTTTCCAGCGCGGCACGGGAGAGCCTTGTATTACTCCAATACCAATTAACCTTATCATTAAAGCCAACATCAGCTGACGAAACAGCACCCTTTTCGCGGATGATGCTCTTGATTTCCTCGCATACGGCATTGACATCATCGTGACTTCTGCCGCCGGTTTCATATGCTTGCCGATACCGCCGGAAATAGGGCCAGTGTGTGGTTTCCATAATTGAAAGGTTTTTATCGAAGTAGTCCAGCAATGTCCTATCCTCGTACAAAAGCGAATACAGCAGTTGTTTGGTAAAGCCCTTAACCCTCGACTGTAAAACAAGCTCAGGATTCTTGCCGCATACATCAATAGGATCAAATTGAATACAGCCCGCCTGACCAATAA
>CAYOKA010000046.1:0-16452 GCA_964404395.1 uncultured Oscillospiraceae bacterium
TATCCTGATTGGTGGGGTAGTGAAATCCCTGCTTAATTTTCTGCAGGTTTTTCTTTAAATTTTTGGACACCTTTTCTGGATCATCTTTACTTTTGTCGCTTTTGTCTGACTTTTTGTCTTCAGTCCCTACGTCTGACTTGCCTGACATCGTATCTTCATGCTCATCTTCAAGCAATTCAAACCTTCGCCTGTTATCAGGTTCTTTATATATTATTATGCTCTTAATTGCAGTAATAAGGTTCATTGCTCGCACCCTTAAACTTTTTATTTATTGTTTCCTAAATAGTAATTTTTAAACTGATAAATCATTGCATGAAAAAACGGACAGCATAATCCGCTATCCGTCTTTGTTGAAGACTCTCGAACTCATATCACTTACTTTACTTTTCTATTTCTATCGTTCAATTTTAAGTTAATCATTTAGTCTTTTATATCCTGCTTACGCCTGATTTGACCGCCGCTTCTGCAACTGCTTTAGCAACGCTGTTTGCTACTCTCGGGTCAAAGGGAGCGGGAATCACATAATCCGCATTCAGCTCGTCATCAGAAATCAAATCCGCTATGGCTTGTGCAGCGGCAATCTTCATTGCATCATTGATATCGCTGGCTCTCACATCCAAGGTTCCCCTGAAAATGCCCGGGAAAGCAAGCACGTTGTTAATCTGATTGGGGAAGTCCGAGCGACCTGTGCCAACCACGGCTGCGCCGACCTCCTTCGCATCATCGGGCATAATCTCCGGTGTAGGATTTGCCATGGCAAAAATGATAGGATCCTTTGCCATGCTCTTGACCATTTCCCTATCCACCACGTTTTCAGCAGATACGCCGATAAATACGTCTGTGCCAACGATAACATCCCTGAGCGTACCTTTCCTTTTGTGCAGGTTGGATATCCTTGCCATCTCGGCTTTCTCGGCATTGAGGTTATCCCTTCCTTCATATATAGCGCCCTTTGTGTCACAAAGAATGACCTTCTTCATTCCCATTGCCATCAAGAGCTTGGTGATGGCTATTCCCGCCGCTCCCGAACCGTTTACAACAACCTCAATGTCACTAATATCCTTTTTAGTAAGCTTCAGGGCATTCAACATGGCTGCAAGAACAACAACAGCAGTGCCGTGCTGATCATCATGGAAAATCGGGATATCGCATTCTGCCTTTAGGCGCCTTTCTATTTCAAAGCATCTGGGTGCGGAGATATCCTCCAGATTAATCCCGCCAAAGTTGCCTGCCAGCAGCTTCACTGTCTGTACGATTTCGTCAACGCTCTTTGAACGTATGCAAAGAGGGAAAGCATCTACATCACCAAAGGTTTTAAATAGCACACACTTGCCTTCCATTACCGGCATTCCGGCCTCAGGCCCAATGTCCCCTAAACCCAGGACCGCCGAGCCATCCGTCACTACTGCAACAAGATTCCATCTTCTTGTAAGCTGGTAAGAAAGATCAACATCATCCCGAATAGCCAGACAGGGCTCTGCAACACCGGGCGTATAAGCCAATGAAAGCTCCTGCTTGTTAGTAACAGGTACTGCGCTGATAACCTCTATCTTTCCCTTCCATTCATCATGTAATTTTAATGATTCTTTTCTGTAATCCATATATATTTCTCCCATCTGTAGATATAGCCGAACAATAAAAGGATAGCAAACATTTCACATGTAATCAAGCTATTTCAGCATGTTATTACATCGCCGCCAGTCCGGCAAAAACCGGTCCATATATCCGTAGAAAACACTGTTATGCCCTCTTTCCAGCAGATGCACCATCTCATGCACCACTATGTATTCCAGACATTCTGCCTGCTTCTTTGCCAGCTCCAGATTGAACCAGATGCGGCCTGTTTTACGGTTGCAGGTTCCCCACCTGGTTTTCATTTTCTTTATCCCGAAGTCATTGACCTTAACCTTCATAACCTGCTCCCACTTGGCAATAAAGCCGGGCAGAGCCTGCTTAAGCTGCCTGCGATAGAATTCATCCATAACCGCCTGCCGCTTTTCAAGCGAAGCCCCCGGACGCACGCAAAGTATTATAAACTCACCGTCTACGGATACTTCAGGCTTGGACTGCCTCTCCAGCAAATGCAGAACAAAATCCTTCCCTGCAAAAGGATGTAGTTCCCCCGTCACAAACTCCTTCGTTGCCACTGGTTTTCGGCTCTTTATCCTGGCTTGCTGCTTCCTGATCCAGCTCAACCTTGATTGTGCAAACACACGCAGTGTACCATAATCCATGCGGAGCGGCGCTGAAATGTGGACCTTGCCGTCAGGCGGGTATACCCTAAGATAAAGGTTTTTGATTCTCTTCAATTCAACCTCTATGGAAATTTCCTCTATTTGAAGCCTTGTTATCCGGCCTGCTTTGGGCTTCATTTAATAGTCCCCCGTTAATAAAAGAAAGTCATATATGGGCTTCAGGCTTCTAAAGCTCTTATCCAGCTTTTGCGGCAGATCCTTTGAAAAGGCCAAGTCGAAATTCTTTTGCACGCTTTCGAAGAAGATGTTCTTACGATCAATCCACGATCTAAGGTGTTCCGGCTGGTCGGGATGTTTGCTTCTTTTATACATGTTTCCCCCGATTACAAACTCATCTTGTGACTCATAGGATTGTAGTGCCTTTAAAAAAGCAGGATGTCTCTTAATAATCATTTCTCTCATGTGAGCCATCGAAGCAGTCTCCGCCTTGTAATAGCCGACTCCGTAGCTGGAACCCGTCTGGTCCAATCCAAACCAGAAGCAGGGCGAGGTTGACATCTGGGATTTATCTCTGAGAAATACAATCCACACATTATCTCTATAGAGCGTCTTATCCTTTGTGAAACGGGTGTCCCTGCGCACTCTTGAAATGAGCTTTGATGGGACGGTTATTATGCTCCCGTCAATTTCCTTCATGGTCGGTGCCAGTTCAACAATCAGCTCCATAAAGGGGTTATATACATGTTTTTTATATACGTCCTTGTGGCTGTCGTACCATGCCTTGTCGTTGCGCATCTTGTTTTCGAAAAGAAACATCAATGCCTCCCTTGTAAATCCGCTAAAACTCATGTAGCTTCCTCCATGTCTTAAGCATTTTCTATTCTGTTATAGTAGTCTCATTATATCAAACCAATATCAAATTTAAAGTAAATGTGATTGCGATTTTCAAGAATTCATTATAATATGGATACGAAAGTGTTTGCCTTTATTTACAATTTATTCGTAAATTATTTAAGGAGGTTGTATTATGATTTGTCCAAATTGCAAAAATCCATATTCACTCGGTCAGAAGTTTTGCAAAAGCTGTGGAACCAAGCTGGAGGGGATTAGTCCAAGTCCGGTCAATACTGCAAATGCACAGCAGGCCGGCAATTATGTGCCCAGCACCCCATCATCAGGGAACCGGATGCGCAAGGCTCACGAGGTCGAATATAAGGTACATGGTGAGGATATACAGTTCGTGGAAATCATGCTGGATCCCGGAGAAACAATTATTGCAGAAGCAGGCGCTATGATGTACATGGACAGCGCGATTGTAATGGATACTATTTTTGGTGACGGCTCCGGCAAGGAAGGCAATGACTTAATGGGAAAGATTTTCTCTGCGGGTAAGCGAATGATTACCGGAGAAAGTCTATTTATGACCTCCTTTACAAATGCTGCAAGTGTAAAACGCTGTGCTTCTTTTGCCGCACCTTATCCCGGAACAGTGGTGCCCTTTGACCTGGGAGATTACGGCGGATTACTTATTTGTCAAAAGGATTCTTTCCTTTGTGCTGCCAAAGGCATTTCTATAGGAATTGCCTTCCAAAAAAAGATCGGAGTCGGGCTTTTCGGTGGCGAAGGCTTCATAATGCAAAAGCTCGAGGGAGATGGCCTGGCATTCATGCACGCCGGTGGTACTATTGTCAAGAAGGACCTGCAGCCCGGTGAGACATTGATGCTCGATACAGGGTGTCTTGTCGCCATGACCGGAAGCATCAACTACGACATTAAGTTTGCGGGCAATATTAAGACTGCTCTATTCGGCGGCGAAGGTCTGGCTTTTGCAACATTGACCGGCCCCGGTACAGTTTGGCTCCAGTCCCTGCCCTTCTCCCGTCTTGCCGATAGGATTTTCTCAGCAGGCAAGGGTAAGAACAAAGAAGAAGGAAGTATACTTGGCAATATCGGCATCGGAAGCTTTTTCGGTGGGAATAGCTGAGTTTTCATTGAAATAGCTGGATTATAGTAGAATATAGCTGCGCAGTCTTATAAGTCTGCCAGCCATTCGGTACGGCCGGCTGCATGTGGAATACATCTGCATACCGGCCGGCCGATAAGTACTTCAAGTACTTGATATACATGAAGTAATTAAGATAATTGAAGTCCTTTTAGTATCCCGCCCTGGTGTCCACGACATTTTTAAGCCTTTTTCCGCTCATATATGTCTCAAGATTATCGGCGCTGATGCGCACAATCCTGTTAAATGTCTCCTGTAGGCTGAATCCCCCAGAAATATGCGGCGTAATGATGGCGTTTTTAATTTTCCATAGACGGTGCTCCTTTGGGAGAGGCTCAGGGTCAGTTACATCAAGTGCGGCTCCTGCAATCAGACCACTTTCAAGCGCATCGCACAGGGCATCGGTATCGACGGCATTTCCTCGCCCTACATTAATTAGAACAGCATTCTTCTTCATAAGCCGTAGTGTGTCCTTATTAATGATGTTATTTGTAAGGCTGGTACCAGGCAGGCTCAGAGCTACAATGTCAGCCCGGGGCAGGAGCGCATCCAACTGATCCATAAAGTGAAGCTCATCCATATAATCGGGCTTAAGCGCATCTTTCCGCCTTATTCCTATGGTGTACGCCCCAAGGGCCTTCAATCTGCGAGCGAATTCCCCTCCAATATCACCTAATCCAATCACAAGGGCAGTAGAATTATAGATAGATTGGGCCTGTCCCGAATAGGACCAATCTGCCTGTACCTGCTTGTCCCTATAAGTGTGAAGATTATAAAACAACTGCAGAAGAACAGCAAGCATATACTCGGAAATGGCCAGCCCGAACGCTCCGGATGCATTTGTCAGAACAGTACCCTCGGGAAGCATATTCTCCTTGGCAAATTCACCGATACCGGCCATTTGCAGCTGCAGCCATTCTAAATTCTTTGATTCGCGTATTTTCATAGGGGGAGGATTGCCAATAATAGCATTTGCCTCAAGAAGAGCCGAAATGTCAACCGTCTCGGCCTTTGCATATGTGAAATTCGCTGAGGGAGCTATCTGCTCAAAAAGCCTCTTATCTTCTTCTCTTACCGGAAGTAGTACAAGTATATTCTTCATCTGTCTTCTCCATATTATTATTTGTTTAAACTAGCTAGACTCTTCAAAGCGACAATGGCATTAGCCTTGATTACTGCTTTGATATCTGCCTTGATTACTGCTTTGATTATAGCTTATATATAGTCCTCGGTTCAACCCGACCAATGTAATGTGGACTAGCAAATAATGAATGGGAATAAAATATTATCATTGTGAAAAGCATAGCTAGTGGTAAGTGTAAAAAAATGAAAAAAGTTTGTGAAAGTATTGACAAAGTATTGTACTATTGTTAAAATATTAACGAAGTATATCTTAAGAACAAGACAAGGAGGGCTAGTATGGAAAACAATAAGAACTACCAAATTGTAGATAATGTAGGGAAACTAAAAGAAGCTCTTGTTCGCGTGCAGGATGCTCAGCAGCTCTTCGCATCATATACACAGGAACAGGTTGACCGAATATTTCTGGCCGCCGCCTCGGCTGCAACTAAAATGAGGATTCCCCTGGCAAAAATGGCCGTAGAAGAAACCGGCATGGGCATAGTTGAGGACAAGGTTATTAAGAACCACTATGCTTCGGAATATATCTACAATGCATATAAGGATACAAAAACCTGTGGGGTTATTGCTCAAGACAAGGCCTTCGGCACAAAAACAATAGCAGAGCCTGTTGGTGTAGTTGCTGCTGTTATTCCCACAACGAATCCAACGTCAACAGCTATTTTCAAGGCTCTAATCGCGTTAAAAACACGTAACGGGATTGTTTTTAGTCCTCATCCCAGAGCAAAGAATTGTACGATTGCCGCAGCAAGGATTGTTCTCGAAGCTGCTGTCGCTGCAGGAGCCCCGGAGAACATAATCGCCTGGATTGATATCCCCAGCCTGGAAATGACAAATTTCATTATGAAGGAAGCTGACATTATTCTCGCGACGGGCGGACCGGGCATGGTAAAAGCGGCCTATTCAAGCGGCAAACCAGCCATAGGCGTCGGCCCGGGCAATACGCCGGCCATTATCGACGACTCCGCAGACATTACCTTGGCAGTGTACTCTATCATTCACTCCAAAACCTTTGACAATGGCATAATTTGCGCATCTGAGCAGTCAGTCATTGTCTTGGATAATTTATATAATGAGGTTAAGAAGGAATTTGTAAACAGGGGCTGCTATGTACTAAATGCCAAGGAGACTGAAAAGGTCAGAAATACGATTCTCATTAATGGTGCCCTGAACTCAAAAATTGTTGGCCAGAGCGCACATACCATTGCTTCTCTTGCGGGCATAGATGTACCTGAAGCCACAAAAATACTTATTGGCGAAGTGGATAGCGTAGATTTTTCGGAGGCCTTTGCTCATGAAAAGCTATCCCCCGTACTTGCCATGTATCGTGCAAAGGATTTCCAGGAAGCTCTTGAAAAGGCCGAGCATCTGCTTTTCGATAGGGGCTACGGACATACTGCATCAATTTATCTAGATGCCCTTAGTGAAAGAGCTAAATTGGATGAATTTTCAGAACGGATGAAGGCATGCCGCATTCTTGTCAACACGCCATCCTCTCAGGGCGGGATCGGAGATATGTACAACTTTAAGCTAACACCATCTCTAACCCTTGGCTGCGGTACCTGGGGCGGCAACTCCGTCAGCGAGAATGTCGGCGTTAAGCACCTTCTTAATATCAAAACTGTCGCCGAAAGGAGAGAGAATATGCTTTGGTTCAGGGCTCCAGAAAAAGTATATATCAAAAAGGGCTGCCTGCCGGTCGCTCTTGATGAGCTAAAGGCTGTCCTTGGCAAGAAAAAAGCCTTTATCGTAACAGACAGCTTCCTCTACAAAAACGGCTATACTAAAGCGATTACTGACAAGCTCGATGAGCTTGGTATAGCTCACACTACCTTCTATAATGTTGAGCCTGACCCCACATTGGCCAGCGCGAAGGAAGGAGCAGAGCAGATGAGATTGTTTGGGCCTGATACAATAATAGCTATCGGCGGCGGTTCCGCAATGGATGCGGCCAAGATCATGTGGGTGCTGTATGAACATCCCGACGCAGACTTTATGGATATGGCAATGCGCTTCGTAGATATCCGCAAGAGGGTCTACTCCTTCCCGAGGATGGGCGAAAAAGCATATTTCATTGCTATACCCACCACTGCCGGTACAGGCTCAGAGGTTACTCCCTTTGCCGTTATTACCGATGAGAGAAGCGGCGTAAAGTATCCACTGGCTGATTATGAGCTTATGCCCAATATGGCTATTGTAGATGCAGATTTAATGATGAAGGCTCCAAAGAGCCTGACAGCGGCATCCGGTATTGACGTCGTCACTCATGCGATGGAGGCTTATGCCTCAATGCTTGCAACCGATTACTCCGACAGCATGGCCCTGGGCTCCCTGAAGATAGTTTTTGAATATCTGCCACGCGCATATGACAACGGTCCAAACGACCCCATTGCCCGGGAGAAGATGGCAAACGCTGCAACCATGGCCGGTATTGCATTCGCCAATGCCTTTCTTGGTGTGTGTCACTCTATGGCGCATAAGCTTGGTTCCTTCCATCACCTGCCCCATGGCGTTGCCAATGCGTTGATGCTTGACGAGGTCATGCGCTTTAATGCTTCACAAACACCTGTAAAGATGGGTACCTTCCCACAGTACGACCATCCGCATACGCTTGCCCGCTATGCTCAGGTCGCTGACCATTTGGGTATTGAGGGTAAAAACGATACGGAAAAGCTCGAAAACCTCATTAAGGCAATTGATGAGTTAAAAGAGAAGATTGGCATAAAAAAGACAATCAAAGACTATGGCATTGACGAGAAAGACTTCCTTGACCGCTTGGACGAAATGACCGATCAGGCCTTTGACGATCAATGTACGGGCGCTAATCCCCGCTATCCATTGATGAGCGAAATAAAGCAAATGTATCTGAACGCCTATTATGGTAAATAAGGAGGACAATACTATGAAACTGGACAAAGTCATCGCTGAAAGACCAACCAAGACCATTTATCGTGATGGTGATAAAGCAATTAAGCTGTTTGTTGAGGGCTACTCCAAATCCGATATCCTAAATGAGGCACTCAATCAAGCCCGCGTTGAAGAAACAGGCTTGAACATACCGAAAATTATTGAGGTAACGAGAATTGAGGGCAGATGGGCAATCGTATCCGAGTTCATCGAAGGCAATACCCTTGCAGAGCTTATGGAGCAGAATCCAGACAAGCTTGATGAGTATCTGGAGCTTTTTGTGGATTTGCAAATGGACGTGTTTTCCAGAAAGGCTCCTCTCCTGAATAAGATACAGGATAAAATGCGCCGTAAAATTAGAGAAACGAATTTAGATGCAACCACACGTTATGATTTGCATACGCGCCTTCAGGGAATGCCTGTGCATGACAAGGTCTGCCACGGGGACTTCAATCCCAGCAATATTATTATATCCAATGATGGGACACCTTTTATTCTTGACTGGTCCCATGCAACACAGGGCAACGCTTCCGCCGACGTGGCAAGGACTTACCTCCTTTTTAGCCTCGCCGGTGATACCGAATCCGCTAATAAGTATATGAATTTGTTTTGCAAAAAGAGTGATACGGCCAAACAGTATATACAAAAATGGCTACCTATAGTTGCCGCTTCCCAGTCGGTGAAGGGCAAGCCCGAAGAGCGCGAGTTTCTGCTTTCATGGGTCCATGTAGTAGACTACGAATAAAAAATAATTTCTTGTTTATTCGCGAAATATGTGGGTAAAGATATAGTACAACAATTAGGTTGTCCAGATGTTATTTGAAATATATCATTAGAACACGAAGCAGATATGTAGTAATATTTGAAGCGACCATAGTATAAATAATCGTGGCAATTAAGTAGCACCGATCGAAGCTGTAACAACCTCATTGACTGCTCTTTGAGAGCAGGGTAAACGGCCGGATTAATAAGTAATATTTCCGGTCGTTTTGCTTGTCCGTTTCATGTCATATCCGCTTCATTTCTTCCAAGCGTGCAGGACTTCCTTTTTACCACCGCAGCCGGGAAGCTTTTCAAGGGAAAAGCCCGCCGCCTTCAGAGCTTTTTGTACTGCCACCGCTACAGTAAAGGTAGAGCAGGAGCCTCCGGCTTTTGTCTTTCCCCCGATTGCCGCCAGCAGCTCAGAGCGCCACATTGAAGGATTCTTTTTCGGGCCATGTCCATCGAGGAACCAAACATCGCAGGGTTTCTCAAGAGCGCTAACCATTTCAAGCGCTTCCCCTATCCATAGCTTTATCTCGAGAGATCCAAAAGACTGTTGTATTTTCATTGAATGCCAACCGGGGACCTTTATATCTATCTTCTCATATTCCTTCGCAAGAGCCTCTATCTCTTTCCCCACCCGCTCCCTAAAAACATCGAGAATAGAGCGCATTCTCTCAGAATTCAAGGGGTAAAGCTCAACTGAGTAATACTCAATATCGACATTTTCCAATCCACTTTCTCTCAAGAACTCCATCAGTGACACAACAATGCGCCCTGCACCAAAGCCAACTTCGCCGATAACTAATGGTATCTCTAATTTTTCCCCTTTTGCAATACGTTCAATGAGATCATTATTCTTAAAATATATCTGTTGTGCTTCATCTATGGCATTAACTACATCAAAATAGCGATCGTTGAAATGCTCATTAATCAAGTTTTTAGGTATTAACATATTCGTACAAACCTTTGCCTTCGTTATAGTCATATTATGCGCAATGCTTATGTCAATGTGTTCTGTCGCTTCTGCCAACCCCTTCTAATATAGACAACCTCACAAAATAAACCTGTGAGGTTGTTCTTATAGTTGAACCAATCACCTTCATAACACCTTCGACAAAAATTCTCTGCTCCTGGGATTTTGAGGATTTGTGAAGAATTCCTCCGGCGTGTTTTCTTCAAGAACCAGACCCTCGTCCATGAACAAGACTCTGGTAGCCACCTCTTTGGCAAAGCCCATTTCATGGGTGACGATAACCATCGTCATTCCTTCATCCGCAAGCTGCCTTATTAGATCCAACACTTCCCCGACCATCTCGGGATCCAGTGCCGATGTAGGCTCATCAAAGAGCATCACCTTCGGGTTCATTGCCAGTGCTCGAATAATTGCTATTCTTTGCTTCTGGCCACCCGAAAGAGTAGAAGGAAATACATCTGCTTTCTCCTCAAGCCCGATTCTCCTCAATAAGCGCATTGCATTTTCCCTTACATCCTGCCTAATCTTCTCTTCGGTTGTATAAATCTCATGGAGCGGCTTTTTTTCCGCACTAAACATATTCCTTATTTTAATGAAGAAATTCTTAAGCCGCTTTCTCCGAATATCCTGTATGCCAACATGCAAGGGTGCCAGCATGATATTTTGAATAACTGTTTTATTGTTAAACAGGTTAAACTGCTGAAAAACCATTCCTATTTGGCGACGATGAACATTTATGTCAACATTTATGTCGGCAATGTCAACACCACCAAATATTACAGAGCCGCTTGTGGGATCCTCCATGCAGTTCAGGCAGCGCAGAAATGTGCTTTTTCCGCTTCCGGAAGGGCCAACGATTGCAACCTTTTCTCCTTCACGGATAGTAGTGGTGATTCCCTTTAGGGCTTCAAGTGTGCCATAGGTCTTTTTTAGATCAATTACGTCTATCACTTTTACGCAGACTCCTTTCCATTACTTTTATAAGGAAAGCAATCGCCATAACCAAAACGATATATATGAGCGCCATAGCAAGGTACGGAACCATAAATTCATAGCTGTTTGTACCAATATAGCTAAATGCCACATAGAGGTCTGCTGCGCCCACAAAGCTCACAACTGATGTTTCCTTAATCAGGGCTATAAACTCATTTCCGAGTGTGGGAAGAATGTTCTTAATTGCCTGGGGCACGACCACCTTCATCATCGATACGCCGAAGCTCAGCCCGACGGCACGGGCAGCTTCCATCTGCCCGGAATCTACGGACATAATCCCTGCCCGCATCATTTCCGAGATATATGCGCCGCTGTTCAGTCCAAAAACCAGAACACAGACATTCAGAGCGGGCAAATTAATGCCAAGTAGTGGAAAAGCTACATAATATGCCACCAGAAGCTGCACGACAATCGGCGTTCCTCTAAATAAGCCCACATAAAATTGGCATATTTTATCGAGTATCCTGGGCAGTCTTTTATACTTGGGAATCACTTCTATAATGGCTATTATTGTTCCGATAACAATGCCTATCAGTAGCCCGACAACAGCTATGTACGCTGTGTTTCGCAGGCCTAACAGAACCCTCTTATAGCCATCTCTCTCAATGAAGATTTCCCAAAATTTTATCAGCTTCTTGTCGAAATTACCCATTACGCTTCCTTAAGCTTTATTCTGTAGCTTTTCCTTCGGTCTATAGTTCTCCCTCGAGCTCGCTTATTCCTCTAGTTCAGTTCATTAATTGCCTTCACGATGCTGTGCGCAGGTGCTTCATCAATAATAACATAGTCAATATTGCCATTGAGCATATCCTGAACAGCAAGGGAGCCTGACTTATATCCTACGCACTTAGCGGCGAATCCTTCAAAGCCCCAGTCCGGATCGCCTTCTACATAGAACTGTCCGGTGGTACCCGTCTGAACGCCAATCTTCTTGTCGCTTGATAGTCCCGATAGTATTGCTTCCACATCCTCTTTAGTTGTGCAATCGTCGAAGGTCTTATCAGAGCTCTTGGCAATAACCATCTGAGCTGCGTTATAGTATTTATCTGAGAATGTAACATATTCTTTTCTGTCTTCCTTTATCGTAAGGCCCGCCATTGCGATGTCGGCCTTGCTTTGACCCACGGACAGACAAACCGCTTCAAATTCCATGTTGCTGATTACAAGCTCTTTCCCAAGCTCCTTGGCAAGAAGTGCGGCAATTTCCATGTCAATGCCGAGATACTGATCTCCCGCCATGAATTCAAAGGGTTCAAAGCCGGCATTGGTAGCAACTACAAACTGATCCTTGGAGCTGTCAAGCTCAGCTGATGCGACCGGCTCGGGCGTTCCGTCGCCGAAGTAATTGTTTGTGATTGCATCAAATGTGCCGTCCGATTGTATCTTTGCGATGAATTCATTCACCTTTGTGAGAAGCTCCGGCTGATTTTTGTCTACGCCGAAAGCATATTCTTCTTCCGTAAGAGGGATATCAATTACCTTTACGGCTTCCTTTTGTGCGCCACAGCCTGCCAGTGCAAAACAGCTAAGTGTCAGAACTGCCAGTGCAAGTATTGATGTAACAATCTTTTTCATAATCAATTCTCCTCAATAATATAGTCTTTGTTGAATACTTATGCGCGAAACGTTGACTTAATTGCATAAATATAAGTAAATCCCGCAAATACAAATATATCGTGTAAAGTCGCCTTTGTCAAATTGAATTGTGTACTTATTATGAGTATAATTTATGTAAACAAATCTGTATAAATTGAGGCTGACTAAGCACTATAATAAAAGGCCGTAACAAGCTGGTTGAGTTTATGAAGGACTCGTCATCTTCTGGCACCTAAGCCTGAGTTATCAACCATACTATCTTTTGTTTTACAGCTTACAATAGTGTGTATAATAGAGATATACAGATATACAAATATCTAAATACATAAATATAGGAGGCAAAAGGTTATGAGAACGATTAAGCTTGGAAACTCTGATTTGCAGGTGCCGGTCATTGCCGTTGGTTGCATGCGCATTAACAAATTGGACAAATCGGCTGCAGAACATTTTGTACAGGCAGCACTTGACCTGGGCGCTAATTTTTTTGACCACGCAGATGTTTATGGTGGAGGTGAGTGCGAGAAGATATTTGCCGATGCAATTCACATGAACGACTCAGTGCGCGAGAAGATATTCATACAATCCAAATGCGGAATACAACGCGGCGTTGGGTATAACTTTTCTAAATCTCATATTTTAGAAGCGGTGGACGGTAGCTTGAAACGCTTGAAAACCGATTATCTTGATGTTTTACTGCTACACCGTCCCGACCCGCTTGTAGAACCTGAAGAGGTTGCAGAGGCCTTTGATATTCTTCAAAGTAATAGTAAGGTGCGTAACTTCGGAGTTTCTAATCAGAACCCCATGCAGATACAGCTGCTAAAGAAGTTTGTTAAGCAACCCATCGTCGCCAATCAACTGCAACTGAGCATTACGAACGCTAACATGATTTCGCAGGGAGCTAATGTCAACACTCTTAATGATTCTGCTGTTAACCGTGATGGCAGTATATTGGACTTCTGCCGCCTGCACGACATTACAATACAGCCCTGGTCACCCTTCCAGTATGGGTTCTTTGAAGGCGTGTTCCTGGATAATGATAAGTTCCCGCAGCTCAATGCTAAAATTGATGAGATAGCTGCAAAATATGGAGTTAGCAATACAACCATCACAATGGCCTGGCTCCTGCGTCATCCTGCCAAAATGCAGCCCGTGACCGGAACCATGAATGTACAACGTTTGAAGGATTGCGCAAAGGCTGCCGATGTTCATATTACCCGCGAGAAGTGGTATGAAATCTACAAGGCCGCCGGAAATGTTTTACCATGAATTAGAAGAATTTGGGGCATAACGGTGTGCCATTAAAAACGGCGAACTTCCTCTGGCTTCAGATCGATGTACTATTCTATCTGCCGGAGATGATTCGCCGTTTTCATTGTTGCTTTCTATTCGAGAGGAAATGTCACTTGCCAGTTCCCATGCACTAATGAGCTACCGGCATCAGATTAAAAGCAAAATATTACAGCTTGTCACTAATTTGTTTTTTAGATGATAAAGTGCTATTCTGCTCTCTCCAGTAGCGCCGGTAATACAGGCCACCTTTTATTTTGTTTGAAGCGCCTGTGTAGCGCGCCAGCTGTGAACGGATAAAATCGTCTTCTCTCTCGAATAACTGCTTCATGAGGTCAGAACGTCCGGTCCCATCGGACAAATCTGCCTTTTGTGCCGTTTCCATCGCTTTCTCCATATCCTGCTCCAGGCTGTCACGTAGCTTTATATGTTCCGCCAAATCAATATCTCCTTGAAGAATATACCTATGAAGCTTCTCCCGAAGCTTCCAATACTCTATAGCTTGCGCCTGCTCCCTTTCACTGAAAATCGGCATCTCCTCTTCAAGCCACAGCGGTTTGAATACCGAGATGCAAGGGGTTGACGCTCCCGTCACCCAGTAGGTGCACATTTTATCGTCGATGGATGCAACATAGCTCCCCGTCGTGTGATCGCCGATTATTCCGCCTGCATGCATACAGACACTTTTAACTGAGCCTCTTCTAAAAAGCCTACCGCCCAGCTCCTTCGCGTGTCCTCTCAAGATTCTTTTCATAAGCTTCACATCAATGCTTCCCTTTGCTGCCCGCAGGGCTGATTCACATGACTCTCTCCTGACAGCTGCACCACTGAAGTGGGTAAAAAGCTTATCACTATAGCATCTGGCAAAATCAAAATCTGCTTCACTTTTACACCAGCCCTTTTGAACGGCGTGTCCAACCAAGTCTGGATGGGATTTATCGAATTCTTTCCCGATGGACAGGCAGTTCGAGATACAATAAGTCTCCTTTACCTGCTTTGCCGCCCAAAACCTTCCCGCCGTCTCAAAGACCCAGGCAGAAGTCTTGTCTGCAATCAAGAAGGAATTGTGATATGTAAAAGGTTTCTCATAGCCACAGTTCCCACCCTGGCCATAAGCCTCTAGCAGCTTTGTGAGCAGTTCAACTGTTTCCTCACAGGTTTTGCAGCGCTCCAATGCGATTCTCACCATGTCCATACCCGTAAGTCCGGATGCCTCATACTTTTCCTTGGTAAACACCGCTTCATTCCCTATGTTCAGGCCAAACTCATTCCAGCCCATTTCGCAGCCCCAAATCCAAGAGGGTTTAAGTAGGACGACCTCATATGTATGCTCCACCTGGGGGATTTGGATATATGTTGTCTTTACATATCTGTTTTGTACCAGATCGTGTCGCTTTCTCGGAATTCTAATCATGATGTGAGGTTCATTTGGCTGTCTATCGCTATTCTTGGCAAACAGGACGGAGCCGTCCAATGTTGAATTTCCAAGGGCAACCAGCGTATCACACATATAGAAACCTCCTGACGATTTATTGTACTCCTCTTAATCATAGCACGCCATGAAATATATGGAAACCCATGCTTGCTAGTTTTATATTTCTTTATTATGTTAATTATACCAAATGCTATAGAAATCGTGTACTAAACACTATATACTAGTATCAAACAGATTTTATGGAGGTTGTGCATATGGTGATTCCCTATCTCACCTTTTACGACAATTGCGAGGAAGCCTTAAGGCTCTATACCTCGATTTTTGGCGGAGAAATAAAGACACTCTCCCGGTTTACAAACGAAACAGGAGGCGCCGCGCTCGCAGGTAAAGTGATGCACGCTGAGGCCCTTGTCGGAGATAGCTTTATCGCTGGCACTGACGGCGGCAGCCCGAAGGAATTGACACAGTACCGTGATGCAATCTGCCTGATGGTTCATTGCCCAACTAGAGCTGAAGCTGAAAGATGTTTTGATGCACTTGCCGAAGGAGGCCAGACACTTCAACGGCTGACCCCGCATCCACCTCCGGATGATGGCGGTATGGGAGCGCTGGTTCGGGACAAGTATGGCTACAAATGGATATTGACAGCACCGAACGATCAAAAATAAGATTTATTATCAATATCATTAGACCGGCTGCTTATAGCCAGTATAAATCCACAGCCCTCTTGCCGTTATCATTATGATGGGCAACTTCTAACCAATGAAACCATACATGCTATATCACTTAGAAATTTCCCAATACCAGGTATTAGCTTCAGTTTGTTTTCAAGCCTTTGAACAAATCGCTCAAATTTGTCCTCATCTTGAATTGTTAAGCTTGCTTCTTCGTTGAAAGTTTCCAGAGCATTTACCAGCTCCTTTTCAGTAATTAACTTGTTCTCTTTTTCCATTCGATCAGTCCCCTTCGTTTTTATTTGCTCATAATATGGTTTGTAATTTCCGCGAGGAGATTTTACTAAATACAGCTAGTATCTTATCTTCATAAACGTTTTGTTATTGTTCTCAAAACCGCTCCATTAGCTATCCAACAACTCTAGTGGCATTATCCTTAATTTTCGCAATTGTCTCAACAATTAGCCTCTGCTTTGACCTGT
>CAYOKA010000047.1:0-16396 GCA_964404395.1 uncultured Oscillospiraceae bacterium
TCGGAGAGGATACAAAAATCAGGCTGAGACCCCATCATTTCCAGTTTACCGAGCCCAGCGCAGAAGTAGATGTAAGCTGCTGGACCTGTGGTGGTAAGGGATGCAGAGTTTGCAAGAATGAAGGCTGGATAGAAATACTCGGTGCCGGAATGGTACATCCAAAGGTACTGGAAATTTGCCATATCGATCCCAATGAATACAGCGGCTTTGCGTTTGGACTCGGGGTTGAAAGGACAGCAATGGGAAGATTTAATATAGACGATATGAGACTACTATATGAGAATGATATGCGTTTCCTAAAGCAGTTTTAGAGGATGTCGGGAGACGAGCTTCGGGGATGGACAATATACTCGAATTCAAATAGGAGGGAGAAAGTGAAATGAAATTACCGCTAAAATGGTTGAAGGATTATACAAATATAGAGGCAAGCCATAAGGAATATGCAGATGCTCTCACTATGTCAGGCTCGAAAATCGAAGGATATGAGCGCCTGGGGGAGGAGATTGATAAGGTTGTGGTTGGCAGGATACTTTCGATAGATAAGCATCCTGATGCGGATCGTCTGCTGGTAACCCGGGTAGATGTGGGCGATGGGACGGTTCAGATAGTAACAGGAGCCACGAACATAAAGGTGGATGATTTGATTCCTGTAGCCCTTGATGGTTCAAGCCTACCGGGAGGGATGAGGATAAAGAAGGGCAAGCTTCGCGGCGTTGAATCCTTCGGAATGATGTGCTCGATTTCTGAGCTGGGCTTGACAAAGGACGATTACCCCAACGCTGCTGAAGACGGCATATTCATATTGGAGGGAGAATTCACGACGGGTACTGATATAAAGGAGGTTCTTGGGCTCAACGATACGGTCATGGAATTTGAGATAACATCCAACAGGCCCGACTGCTTCAGTATTATAGGCTTGGCCAGGGAGTCTGCCGCCACCTTCAAGACGGATTTTAGAAGACCGGAAATAGTGGTTATGGAGGAGGGCGACCCGGTCGAAGGACAGGCCACCGTGGAGATTGAGGATCCGGATTTGTGCTATCGTTATGCAGGCAGGATAATAAAGGATGTCAGGATAGAGCCCTCGCCCGGCTGGATGCAGGAGAGGCTAAAGGCCTCGGGAGTCAGACCGGTCAACAACATTGTCGATATTACAAATTATGTCATGCTGGAGTACGGACAGCCCATGCATGCCTTTGATTTGGAGAACCTAAAAGACCACAGGATCATCGTCAGAAGGGCTGTAGAGGGAGAGAAAATGCAAACCCTTGACGGGCAGGACAGGGAGCTGGATACCTCCATGCTGGTAATTGCAGATGCACAAAGGGCGGTTGCAGTTGCGGGCGTTATGGGAGGAGAAAACAGTGAAATTACAGCCGATACCAAAACCATACTGTTTGAGTCTGCGACCTTCAATGGCATTTCTGTACGGCTGACAGCAAAAAAGCTGGGGATGAGGACCGAGGCTTCAGGACGCTTTGAAAAGGGACTTGATCCTGAGAACGTTTTGGATGCTATCAACAGAGCCGCTCAGCTGGTTGAAGAGCTGGGTGCGGGAATAGTATGTAAAGGAGTCATTGACTGTTATCCCGTAAAGGCAGTGAAAAAGACAATACCATTCAATCCCGGGCGAATTAATACCTTGCTTGGGACGGATATTAGTATTGAAGAAATGAAAAGCATTTTTGACAGGCTGGAGATAGTGGTCAATGAAGAAGAGGAGACGGTCACCGCTCCGACCTTCAGACCCGATTTGGAATGCGAAGCAGACCTGGCGGAGGAGATCGCCAGATTCTATGGATATAATAAGATTAAGCCTACATTGCTTGAGGGAAAGGCAGCTACTATTGGCGGAATGACCTATGAGCAGAAAATAAAACAGCTTATCGGCCGGACGATGCAAGCTTGCGGCCTTTCGGAGATTTACACATATTCTTTCACCAGTCCGAAGGTATTTGATAGGATCAGTCTTCCGCAAGATAGTGAGATTAGAAAGGCGATAGTTATTTCCAACCCGCTGGGTGAGGATTACAGCATAATGAGAACAACAACTTTGCCGGATATGCTGCAGGTGCTGGCAACCAACTACAACAGGAGAGTTGAGGAGGCAAGACTCTTTGAGATGTCATATGTGTATCTGCCTAAAAGCTTCCCGCTAACTGAGCTGCCTTATGAAAAGTCGGTTCTGACACTGGGGATGTACGGTAATGTGGACTTTTACGATCTGTCGGGAGCGGTAGAGGAGCTACTGTCCAAATTGGGCATAAAGGATTATAGTCTTGAACCGGTTCATGATAAACCATCATTCCATCCCGGGAGAACGGCCAGGCTGATTGTTAATGGAAAAGAGGTAGGTATTCTGGGCGAAGTGCACCCCAGTGTTTCAGAGAGATTTGAGGCTGCCCAAAGAAACTATATTGGCATGATTGATATTGAGCCCTTAGTTGAAGGCGCTGTTTTGAAGCCGGAATACAAATCCTTACCCAAGTACCCCGCTGTGACAAGAGATATTGCAATGGTGGTGGATGAAGGGGTGCCGGTTAAGGAAATCGAGAAGATTATTACCGAAAAAGCAGGTAAAATTCTCGAAGAGATTAAGCTGTTTGATGTGTATAAGGGTAAACAGGTGCCCGAAGGGAAAAAGAGCGTTGCCTACTCCATATTGTTTAGAGCAACGGATAGAACATTGACCGATGAGGAAGCAGGTAAAGCAATGGAAAAGATAGTCAAGGGGCTTTCGGAGGAGCTTGGAGCCCAGCTTAGATAACAGTGACAAAGGGGGACGTTTTTGTTATGACACAGGGGGACGTTTTCCTTGTGTCACCGCCAACCTGTGTTTGGTGACTCAAGGAAAACGTCCCCCTGTGTCATTTGTCCTTTTGTGTCCCATGTATCACTGTTTATTTCAACTGTTGCTCGGCCATCGCAATCATCCTTTTGACCATCTGTCCGCCAATGGGTCCGCCTTCGCGACCGTTTTGTGCAGAGGTTAGGTCTCCCTTGTAATGATCGTTGTTCTCCTTAACGAACTGCTCCATGCCTATTTCTTTTGCGCATTCCATCTTGAACCTGTTTAGTGCTTCTCTTTTTTCCGGTACCAGTGGAGTTTTCGGTCTTGACAATTGAATCACCTCTCTTTTTAGCAATTTGCTACACTCATATTTTTTACGTATTTAATGAATAATACACTGTAAGATAATTCATGAAAAGAGATGATAAAAAGACCGATAGTTCGAAGCTTTCACTGAAACATTGATTAAAATTTAACATCTTGATATAATATGTAAGATGTTGCTAGTGCGTTGACAGCGTAAGGTAATTGACTAAAATACTGCGGAGGCATGAATATGCGAAAAATAGGCTTTGATTATTCAAATGCATTATCATTTATAGAAAAATCCGAGATATCCAATTCATCTCCATTTATCAAGATATGCCATGAAATGCTCCATAAGGGCACAGGAGCAGGAAACGATTATCTGGGGTGGATTGATTTACCGGCGGCTTATGAAAAGACTGAGATTACCAGAGTCAAGGCTGCTGCTAAAAAAATTAAATCCGATTCGGATGCCCTTATAGTAATCGGAATAGGTGGATCCTATCTGGGAGCCAGAGCCGCCATAGACGCTCTTTCACACTCATTTTACAATCTGATGCCGAAGGCGGAGAGGGGCATGCCCGAGATTTATTTTGTTGGCAACAGCATAAGCTCCACCTACATTGCCGAGTTATTTGAGCTTTTAAATAACAAGGACATATCGGTAAACGTCATCTCGAAATCAGGAACTACTACTGAGCCGGCTCTTGCCTTTAGGATATTTAAAGAATTCATGGAAGACAAATATGGCAGAGCAGAGGCATCCAAGAGGATTTATGTGACAACTGATAAGTCAAGGGGAGCGCTTAGGAAGCTGGCTGAAGAGGAGAAATACGAAAGCTTTATTATTCCCGACGATATAGGAGGAAGGTTTTCCGTTCTGACGCCTGTAGGGCTCTTGCCTATTGCCGCAGCCGGAATCAACATAGATGAAATGCTGAAAGGTGCTGCCGATGCAAGGCAGCTTTATGACAATCCTGCCATGGAAACCAATGAGTGCTATCAGTATGCCGCTGTAAGGAATGCGCTTTACAGGAAAGGCAAAACCACTGAAATCATGGTAAACTATGAGCCTTCCATGCACTATTTTACTGAGTGGTGGAAGCAGCTTTACGGTGAAAGTGAAGGGAAAGACCAAAAGGGCATTTTCCCTGCCGGAGTGGATTTTACAACGGATCTTCATTCGATGGGGCAGTATATTCAGGATGGTCTTCGCAATATATTTGAGACAGTGCTGAACGTTGAACAGCCAAAGAAGAATATGAAAATCAAGGCTGATAAGGATAACCTGGATGGCTTGAACTTTCTTGCGGGTATGGACATTGACATGGTAAACAAGAAAGCAATGCAGGGGACTATATTGGCTCACACCGACGGCGGCGTGCCTAATCTGCTTGTTAGTATTCCTCAGATGAACAGCTATTGGTTTGGTAATATTGTTTACTTCTTCGAAAAGGCCTGTGGAATCAGCGGGTATTTAATGGGCGTCAATCCCTTCGATCAGCCCGGTGTGGAAGCCTATAAAAAGAATATGTTCGCGCTTCTTGGCAAGCCCGGTTATGAAGAAGAAAAGGCCAAGCTGGAGAAGCGGCTTGGCAGGTAAGCATGATATGAGAGGCTAAAGGCAGTGTATTGACGGCAGAGCATGCAACATGACACGGGGGGACACAAGAGAAATGTCCCACTGTGTCAGGGGTTAAGGTATTGTGCAAATCAGTATTTCGGGCCGTGACAGGAAGCGCAGAGGGACAACTCCGTTGCCAAGTCCTCTGTTCATGTAGACCTTTATATCATTGATACGCTTCAACTTCCTATAGATTCCCATTTTGCAAAGCTGATCATCGCGCAGAATTAAGAATTCGAGATAAAAGGGCATCCAGATTTGGCCGCCGTGGAAATGTCCCGCAAACATATAATCTACTATTTTCCCCGGTATGCTCAGTGCAAGATCCGGATTGTGTGTTATCGCAATTTTCGGTGCGCCGGGGATGCAGCCGATCATTGCTTTTTCTATATCGGGGCTTCCCTGACGCAGGTCATCGATCCCGATAATGTTATATTTTTTACCTGCCTTCTCTACAATGACCGTTTTATTTCTCAAAACCTCCACTTGAAGAGCTTCTATTTCAGAGATGAAATTTTCCAGGCCGGCATTATTTGTTTTGAAAGCTCTGATTTCATGATTGCCAAGGCAAATTATGGTTCTGTAGCCTTTGCAGAAGGTGTGAAGATATTTCAGAAAATCAGCAGCATGGATCGGCTTATCTATATAATCGCCTGTGACAAGAATGACATCAGGTTTTTCAGTATCGACTACTTCTCTTATTTTTTTTGCAGGAATACTTGTCATATTAACATGTAAATCTGTAAGGTGCATGATGCGAAGCCCTTTTCCGTCGCTTGAAAAATCAAGCCTTTCAACCTTCAGCCATGTCGTTTCAAAGGACATATATAAATACAAAATAACTATTACAAGTATTGCAACTATCAAAATATAGATAAGTGTCATGTTATTTATCTCACCCCAGGTTCAGCTAATATATTAAATATATCAATTGCTTGAGATTTGGGCAACCATTATATATCCTCCAGCTTGTTTTCAAAGCCTAGATTTCTGACGGATAATAGCGTTTTGCCGGCCTTGTCTTATTACAGTTACCCTGCTTCCAAGGAGAAACTGCTTTTGCACTTTAAGCCACTTTAATCATTTTAAAAAGTGGCTTGAAAATTCAATTGTTTGTGTTATAATAAAAAAGCTTGCGGACATGGCGGAATTGGCAGACGTGCAAGATTTAGGATCTTGTGTCGAGAGACGTGCAGGTTCAAGTCCTGTTGTCCGCACCAAAAATAACCGAACCTCCGGTTTTTACCGGGGTTCGGTTATTTGCGTTTATGACAAGACTTGAACCTGAGAAGGCACGAGCCGTCAATAAAACGTGCTAAACGCACGTTTTTAGGCGAGTGTGCCGAGACTTAAGTCGAGGCGGTAGTATGCAAGCTTTAATAGGAACTCAAAAAGCGCAGCAGACGGTCTGTCCTGTTGTCCGCACCAAGGAGTCGGATTTGCGCAGCAAAACGATCTCCTACCTTAGTAACTTTTGCAAAGCAAAATAATTGAGTCGGATTTGCGCAGCAAAACGATCTCCTTCTTTTGTGCGCTCGGCAATGGCTAGCCTCCTACTCGATTAAATTTGTCTGGCTAAGCGGTGTCTTAGCCAGTTGGAACTCCGGGTCCATCCCGGAGTTTTTATTTTGCAAAGAACGTGACTTGAACATGGGGACATATCTGGTAGAGGCTGTGACAGATGTGTCCCCATACTTTTCCCACCCCACTGCTTGATTTTGCAAGTAATGGGAAGATTAATGGAATAAAACCCCAAACATGTTGACATAATCATAGTAATATTGAGGTTATTGTTGGATTTATCAATGAAAAGCAGTTTTAGTTCAGAATTGCTACCCCATTAGTTGAAAAACCTAGCAGTGGCGCTGCTTAACACAGCCACCAACCGGCTTGCAACATATGCCATCGATCTTGGCTTTTTCAGCAAAGGTCTGTCCGTAAGCCGCGCAAAATAGCAGTTTCCCAAAATGTTCTTGCCTTACAGGTATTCAGTGCTTTATAATGCAAATAAATATAATACATTCATAGGAGTGGTTAGATGTCAAAGAGAATCGTAATAATCGGTGCAGCTGGCCGTGATTTTCACAATTTCAATACTGTTTACAGAAACGACCCCAGCTACACCGTTGTAGCCTTCACCGCAGCCCAAATTCCCGACATAGCCGGTCGCAGATATCCGGCAGACCTGGCTGGTGCCTTATATCCCGATGGTATACCCATCATCGAGCAAAGCGGACTTGCCGAGCTAATCAAAAGCGAAAACATTGATGAATGCGTTTTTTCATACAGCGACATTCATTATCAGAACCTTATGAACCTCGGTGCTCTTGTAAACGCAGCCGGTGCGGGTTTTACACTTTTAAGCCCCAGAGCTACCATGATTAAAAGCCGCAAGCCCGTCATTGCTGTCTGCGCAGTGCGCACAGGCTGTGGGAAAAGCCAAACCTCCCGCAAAATCGCCGAGATTCTTATCGAAAATGGCTTGAAGGTTGTCGCCGTGCGCCATCCCATGCCCTATGGTAACCTTAGCGAGCAGAAGGTTCAGCGATTTGCCACCATAGATGATCTGAAAAAGCATTCCTGTACCATTGAAGAAATGGAGGAATATGAACCCCATATCGTTCGCGGCAACGTGATTTATGCAGGTGTCGATTATGAGGCAATTCTCCATGCCGCCGAAAACGACCCGAACGGCTGCGATGTCATATTATGGGACGGTGGCAACAACGACGTGTCTTTTTACACGCCTGATCTTATGGTCACCGTTGCAGACCCCCTTCGCCCTGGGCACGAGATTTCTTACTATCCCGGAGAGGTGGCGTTGAGAACGGCGGACGTTGTGGTGATTAATAAAATCGACAGTGCCGATTATAAAGACATCAATACGGTTCGTGAAAACACAAGAAATGTAAATCCGAACGCCATTGTAATCGATGCGGCAAGCACAATTTCCGTTGATGACATATCCGCTATACGCGGCAAACGAGTTCTTGTGGTGGAAGACGGGCCGACACTGACCCACGGAGAAATGAAAATTGGAGCCGGGGTGGTTGCTGCACAGCGGTTCGGTGCGGCCGAGATGGTCGATCCGCGCCCCTATGCCGTGGGCAAGCTTAGAGAAACCTTTGAAACTTACCCCAAAATAGGTCAGCTGCTGCCGGCAATGGGATATGGAGACGAGCAGATAAAGGACCTTGCCGCAACCATTGACGCTTGCGACTGCGACAGCGTTATCATTGCAACGCCTATCGATTTAAATCGCATCATCAATATTAAAAAGCCGTGTGTCAAGGTGGAATACCAGCTTCAGGAAATTGGCAAGCCTGATTTGAGAATGGTACTGGATAGTTTTTTAAAAAATATATGACTACATTGTCAGCAAAACTAACCTTTTACATTTCCCACGCCTTCTCCCTTAAGGATAAAAGGCAGGTCTGCCGCAGTCTTATGGAAAAGACCCGAAAGCGCTTTAATGTGTCTATTTCGGAGGTCGATACTCAGGATGTGCACCAGACATTAACTGTTGGCGTCGCTGTAGTATCCGGTGACGCCGGTCACGCGAGGCGCTCGCTGGACGAAATTATTCGCTATATGGAGGAGCACACCGACGCTGAATTGATAAAGGTTGAGGAGGACATTTCTGTATTATGAGCTAAAAGATCAGATGCTATTGTGTCTACCCTGCTTAAAACGAAGCAGGGTAGACTCTAGCCGGGAGTAGTCCAGCAGATAATATGTGAACAAAAAATGTTTTCGCATTCATATTGACATTTTTGGATTTGAAACATATACTATATCATATCAAGTATTTTGGATTTGAGGTGAGAACACAGTGGTCACATATGATGACCAGGTAAAGGTATTCAAAGCCTTCTGCGATGAAAAGCGGCTAGGCATCCTTGAGTTACTTCGTAGCGGTGAAAAATGTGCCTGTGTGCTGATAGAAGAGCTTGGTATGCCGCAGTCTTCGCTGTCCTATCATATGAAAATTCTCTGTGAGTCCGGGATTGTGGACAGTAGGCCAGAGGGCAAATGGACCTACTATAAGATAAGCGAAAAGGGTGGCGGAGAAGCTATGACACTTTTAAGGGCGATCATCACACCAAATACGATGACTGAGGAGAGTATTTGTTGTCCCTAAAAGGCCATTTGTTTAATAAAATGGCTTTTTACAGGCACTATACATCAAGTATTTTGGATATGAATGTCCAATTATGAAAGAGAGGGTTTGTCACAATGCAGGTATTAAGACCCATTTGGGATTTTTTTCAGAATCAAATACTCGGTATGAATTGGCTCAATGATGTGATTGGCAGCGGATTATCGGCTTTGGGGTTAGATATCGGTAATCGCTGGGTCGCCAGTGCACAGTTTTTTATATATGATACGATCAAGATTGTTCTTTTGCTTCGTGTCTTAATTTTCATTATTTCTTATATTCAGAGTTTCTTTCCACCGGAAAGGACTAAAAGAATACTGGGACGCTTTCATGGAATTGGCGCAAATACCGTTGCTGCTTTGTTGGGAACGGTGACGCCTTTTTGTTCCTGTTCATCCATTCCATTGTTTATGGGCTTCACCAGTGCGGGGCTACCGTTAGGGGTAACTTTTTCGTTTCTAATTTCCTCACCCATGGTTGATTTAGGGTCCTTGGTTCTTTTGATGAGTATTTTTGGAACAGAAGTAGCCATTCTTTATGTGGTGCTCGGTCTGGTTATTGCTATTGTCGGAGGTACCATCATAGAAAAATTGCATATGGAAAAATACGTTGAGAGCTTTATTTCCAGAGGAGGAAATGTAGACATTGAAGCTCCTGACTTGACAAGGCGTGACCGATTGGTTTTTGCCAAAGAGCAGGTAACCGATACCTTCAAAAAAGTATTTCCATATATATTGGTGGGTGTTGGAATAGGGGCTGTTATCCATAACTGGATTCCGCAAGAATGGATCGTAAAGGTTTTAGGAACCGGGAATCCGCTGGCTGTTCCCTTGGCGACGATAATAGGAATTCCCATCTATGCCGACATTTTCGGGACCATTCCGATTGCAGAAGCCCTACTTGCCAAAGGAGCGCAACTTGGGGTTGTATTATCCTTCATGATGGGCGTTACCACCTTGTCACTGCCATCGCTAATCATGCTGAGTAAAGCCATAAAACCCAAATTGATGGCGCTCTTTATCGGGGCTTGTGCTGTAGGAATAATAATAGTAGGGTACTTTTTCAATGCAATTGGACCATTAATCATATAAAAGGAGAGATTTATTATGGCACTATTTGGAAAGAAAAACAAAGAGGCAAAACCGGCATCTTGCTGCTGTGGCGGTAATTGTGATGCACAGAGCATGGCAAAGGCTGAAACTGCAAAGGTTGAAGGCGCAAGCGTCAAGGTTCTCGGCAGTGGATGTGCCAAGTGCAATGCACTGGAAGCAGCGACAAAAGCAGCATTGGAGCAGCTCGGGATGGATACAACGATCGACCATGTAGCCGATTTTTCTCAGATTGCAGCCTATGGAGTAATGACAACTCCCGCCTTGGTGGTAGATGGAAAAGTAGTTTCTTATGGCAAGGTTCTCAAAACTGATGAGGTCGTAAAGCTTTTGCAAAAGGTCAGAGGGTAAAGGTGATTTTGATGGAAGATAATGAGAAGCTCAGAGAAAAGATACGAAAAACTATTCTCAAGTTGCGCTGAAAGGTTCAAGCGGTTGTTGCTGCAGCCCGGGCTGCTTGGTGGCGACCCTGCCTTTGATGTCAATACAGCCTATATAATTGAAGCGCAGAAGAGTGAATCTAAATAATAACTTTTGGAGAACGAGGATACATTGATTTTATCTGTAGTATTATTTGGTATGAATTCTCCTGCCGCACAATTGGCACGTCAGCCTTACATAAACCATATAATATTGTGAAACTTTAAAAGGAGTGAGCACAATATGTATAACTATTATAACATGCCCCAATGCCCCTACTTTGCAAACTTACAGGCTTTGCAACCTAATATGGATTACTATTCTAAGCAAATAAAAACACGCTTCCCTATTCAGTTAAGAGACTATGGACCTAAGCCGTTTGCAGTGGACATTGAGGCTGCCACAAAGCAAAATACCGCTTACCGCTTCGCCCTGTGGACAGGAAAGCATCTGCAGCTTACGCTAATGAGCATTGATGTCGGTGGTGACATCGGTCTGGAAGTTCATCACGGCCTGGACCAATTTATACGTATCGAGGAAGGCCAGGGACTTGTTCAAATGGGAGAAAGTAGGGACAGGTTGGATTTTCAGGCATATGTTCGAGATGACTTTATATTCATCATACCTGCCGGCACATGGCATAACCTGATCAATACAGGCTTTAAACCAATAAAGCTATACTCCATCTATGCACCGCCCCAGCATCCGCATGGTACAGTTCATCAGACAAAGCAAGAGTCTTTATAATTGCTATAACATTTGGTATTATTAATATAATACAAGAGTGGAAGGGTTAGTCACATAGTATCAAATGATGGTATCTAGAAAAGGGTAGCCTGCATGTTTATTGTATCCGGTGACGACAATATATAGGTTGGCAACTACAGAAAGGCTAGCAACTGTAGAAAGGGAGCTGTTTTTATGAATGTGGAATTATCCGATGTAATATTTGCTTTTTCATTAACGCTATTTGCCGGCCTTGCTACGGGAATTGGCGGTGCCCTTGCTTTGCTTACAAAAAGGACAAGCACCAGATTCCTTTCTGTAGCTTTGGGCTTCTCAGCCGGAGTTATGCTTTATGTATCCTTTACGGATATACTAGTGAAGGCCAATGAATCCTTAGTAGTTTCTCTTGGGGATAAAGTAGGGGCATGGGCTACAACGGGAGGGTTCTTTTTAGGGATATTATTTATAGCGATAATCGACAAGGTTATACCTGAAACGGAGAATCCTCATGAGGTGCACACAGTAGAAGAGATGGATGGTAAGAGCGAAGAGCATAAGTCAAAGCTCATGCGTATGGGCTTATTTACTGCATTGGCACTGGCAATCCATAACTTTCCTGAAGGTATGGCGACCTTTGTAGCGGCTCTGCGTGACCCTATGACGGGCATTTCCATCGCCATTGCCATTGCTATTCATAACATACCTGAAGGGATAGCAGTCGCAGTACCGGTATTCTACGCTACGGGAAGTAAAAAGAAAGCATTTAGATTATCCCTTCTATCAGGCTTTGCAGAGCCCCTTGGTGCTTTGGTTGGATTTTTGATATTATACAGGTTTCTTAGTGATACAATGTTTGGACTTGTCTTTGCCTTTGTGGCCGGTATCATGGTTTATATTAGTCTTGATGAGCTTCTACCGGCCGCCAAAGAGTATGGCGAGCACCATCTAGCCATATATGGGCTGGTTGCCGGTATGGCAGTCATGGCCTTAAGCATCTTATTGCTTATGTAGCTATAAAATGTCTGGGTATGCAATTTGATGCTTCGAAATAGCGACGTAAAAAGCATAGAAAAATATCTTTCCTTGCGATATATTATTGCTCTATTCTGGCAATGATAGAAGTATAATAGTTACCCAAAACTTATCAGGTCTTGATGCTGTCGAGCAAAATAAGAGGCAGCTTCGGGAGGCTAAGTTGAGTGGAGCAGCTTGCGAGTAAGGTAGCCCTACAAGGCAGACTACGTGCAAAGTATTGTATGTAAAGTTGGCCTATGCGTACGCGCGACCGACATGCATAAGCATTAAATGCGTCATCGGGAGGTTCTAAATGGTATCACGCAAATCAGTCATTACTTTTGGGATGGTGGCAATTCCAATAGCTATGTATACTGCTACACAGGATAATGATATTCACTTCAATCAGCTTCATAAGGAGGACAAGAGCCGCATACGCTATAAAAAGACCTGCGGCCACTGCGGCAAGGAGATTACGGGCGAAGATATTGTAAAGGGCTTCGAATATGACAAGGACAAATATGTTGTCGTGACCGATGAAGAGATAGAGAAGATTAAGACAGAAAAGGAAAAATCCATCCAGATATTGCACTTCGCACAGCTTAACCAGATTTCTCCCGTTTATTACGATAAAACCTACCAGGCCATACCCGAAACGGGTGGTGAAAAGGCCTTCGAACTGCTTCGTGCTGCATTGATGGACGAACAGAAGGTTGCAATAGGCAAGGCCGTCATGGGAACAAAGGACACGCTGATGGCGATTATACCAAGGGAAGATGGCATTCTTATTTCCACGATGTTTTATGATGATGATGTCAAGGAGCTTCAAAAGCAGTATGGAAAGCCGGCCGTTTCTGAACAGGAGCTGAATATGGCAAAGATCCTCATTAATTCAATGGATACGCCCTTCGACGCGGCAAAATACAAGGACGAGTATCAGGCAAAGCTGCATGAGCTTATTGAGACTAAGATATCAGGTAAAGAGGTTGTTTCAGCAACACAGGCCGAGGACAGCGGTAAGGTTATTGATTTGATGGATGCACTCAAGGCCAGCGTTGAAAAGGCTAAAAAGGATAAGGAAACGGCATAGAATGATATGGCTGATAGGCTGAGCAAATATAAGCAAAAAAGAAATTTCGACAAAACCCCCGAACCGGAAGCTGAAGATATTAGAGCGGCTAAAGGTGGTAAAGCTGGTGAAGCCACCGAATCCGGTAAAGCTGAGGGACTCGATAAAGCCGTGGAACCCGATAAAGCCGAAAGAACTTCTGGAAATGCGCAATTCGATAAAGCTGCTGAGCTTACCGGCTATGCCGAATACGCAGAATCTGAAAGCAAGCTGAGATTTGTGATACAGCATCATATTGCCCGCAATGACCACTTCGATCTCCGCCTTGAATGGGATGGAAACCTTCTGAGCTGGGCGGTTCCTAAGGGGCCTTCCTATAATGCTCGTGACAAGCGGCTCGCAATACAGGTGGAGGATCACCCATTGGAGTATAGGAACTTCGAGGGGATCATTCCAAAGGGTGAGTACGGTGGCGGTGTAGTCATGCTCTGGGATGAGGGCTTCTGGCAACCTTACGGTAATGTGGAGGATGGGCTTCAGGAAGGCTCGCTGAAGTTTTCCCTGCAGGGGGCAAGGCTCAAGGGAAGCTGGGCCTTGGTGCGGCTTAAGGCGAAGGCGGGAGACAAGGGGAATAACTGGCTTTTGATTAAGGAAAAGGACGAGCATGCAAAGGCTTCAGATGGAATTTCAGAATTCACAAGCAGTGTACGAACCGGACGAACCATGCAGGAAATAGAAGAGGGAAGGGACGAGAAACTAGTAAAAAACCCTTTCAGCAGCACTGATGTGCAGCTTACCAAGCTTGTTAATACCGTCCCGGAGGGTAATGACTGGCTCTACGAGATGAAATATGACGGTTATAGGATCGTGGCATTTATTGAAGGAAGCAGTGTTCGCCTTCAATCACGCAATGGCAATGACTATACAAAGCGCTTTCAAAGCATTGCCGTAGCCTTGATAGATTGGGGTAAGGAAAGGTCCATGGTGCTGGACGGCGAAATGGTTGTCGTAGATGAGTCGGGCAAAACAGATTTTCAGGCTTTGCAAAGCTATATGAAAAACCCCGCAGCTCAAAGTCTTACATATATTATCTTTGATCTTCTTGCCCTGGATGGCAAAGACTTAAGAGGAGACCGGCTGATTGAAAGAAAGGAAAAGCTTGAGGCGCTAATGAAGGATACGTCGAAGAATCTGGTGTACAGCCGTCATGTCAGGGATAATGGTCAGGAGAGCTTCGAAGCAGCCTGTTCGCTGGGGATGGAGGGAATTGTCGGGAAAAGGGCTGATTCCGTCTATAGCGGGACAAGGAATGGCGACTGGATAAAGCTCAAATGCGATAAAAGGCAAGAATTCGTCATCGGAGGATATACCCTTTCCGATAAAAAATCAAGTGGAGTAAGCTCGATTCTGCTAGGCGTCTATGAGGGGAATGAGGGCAAACAAAGTGAGATAAGCAATGAAGGCGATAAAGACGGTTATGCTGGCGATAAATTAACATATGTAGGCCGTGCCGGAAGCGGCTTTGGCAAGTCTGTTGTAAAAGATCTTGAACCCAGACTTAATGCGCTGAAGAGAGCTGCATCTCCCTTTAAGACAGCACCAAAGGCTCGAAAGAACGAGGAGATTACATGGCTTGAGCCTAATTTGGTTGCGGAAATAAAATTTGCAGAACTGACTGAGGATGGTCTATTAAGGCAGGCCAGCTTCAAAGGCTTACGGACTGACAAAGACCCAAGGAATATAAGGAGGGAAAAGGCTGAGGAGCCGGAGTCTGGGGACAAAGGTGGAACACAGGGACTGCTTTACGAAGGAAAGGGACAGCTCTCCGATTTGCCAATGGCTGAAGAGGGGGGGCGAGAAAAAAAGGAGCACCCAGACAACCCAAACAACCCAGACAACTTAGGCAACACCGACAACCCAAGTAACCCCGACAACCCCGACAAACGAGACAGCCGAGAGAACCGTCCCCCAGGGAGCCTTGCTTCTGAGACAGCAAAGCCTTTAAAAAAAGCGGGAAACAATCTTGTCATAGAAGGGATTAAGATAAGCTCCCCGGACAAGCTTTTATTTGATGACCCGAAGATTAGTAAAATGGATGTAATCCGCTACTACCAACAAGTATCTGAACGCATGCTGCCCTATGTTTCTCACAGGTTATTAAGCATCGTACGCTGCCCGAAGGGAGTGTCCCAGACCTGCTTCTACAAAAAACATCCGGGGACGGGCAATAGAGGTAGCATCGGCGAAGGCGGCAGTAGCAGAGGCAGCGTCGGCGAAGTCGGCAGTAGCGGAGGCAGCATCGGCGAAGGCAAAAGCAGCAAAGGCAGCAGCAAAGGGAACGATAAGGGAATTGTAGCCTGCCCTGTTTCTGGCAAGGATGGTGAAATGGAGGACTACTTCTATATCGAAAACATTACCGGACTCATATATGAAGCCCAGATGGGTACGCTGGAATTTCACATCTGGGCAAGCCGCGTGGAGGAGTTGGAAAAGCCTGATATGATGGTATTTGATCTGGACCCAGATGAGGGAATGGACCTGAGCAGGGTGCGCCAGGGCGTCAGGGATATTAAGAGTATTTTGGCAGAGCTTTCTCTTGTTTCCTACTTAAAAACCAGCGGCGGCAAGGGTTATCATGTGGTTGTGCCTTTTCAGCCTGTGGTATCCTGGGATGTGTTCTACGATTTTGCTAAAGGCCTTGCGGAGGTTATGGAGCAGAAATGGCCTGATCGATATACGAGCAATATTAGAAAGAGCAAACGTACTGAAAAGATTTTCATAGACTGGATTCGAAACGGCAGGGGTGCCACAAGCATCGCTCCATACTCCCTGAGAGCCAGAAGGGGGGCCAAGGTGTCCATGCCAATTAGCTGGGATGAGCTTGACACGGTTGCACCCGATGGAATTGATATGACAGAAGCTCTCCGAAGAATTGAGAAAGAGGATCCATGGGCGGATTTCTTTCGGACGAGCCAGATGCTAAAGTAAATATTAAAATGGTATTGACTTTTGCCAGAAAATATCATATTATCTATTAAAATCGATAAACTGGTGAGCAAGAATAGTAGTCATGAAGTTTTATTTACAGAGAGCTGTATGCTGGTGGAACTACAGTAATAAATGTCATGGTGAATGGACTTGCGAAGGCGGGAAGAAAAGCGTTTTGCTGAGTAATGCC
>CAYOKA010000048.1:0-16000 GCA_964404395.1 uncultured Oscillospiraceae bacterium
GTGATTATCACTGCTTAATCAAAAGCTATTTTTTGCGTTTTGCGGAAACTCAAAAATTAACATAGAAATAATGTGAACGAACACTGCTATATACCTATTCAAACTGTACTCTATACTCCTGCAGCTTTGCCAGAATATCCGGGTGCTCGGCGAAGAACAAGTTTAAAAGCTCTATTTTGCGCAGTGCATTTGCAGTCACATTATGTTCAATCAGCTCCACATTCATAAGCAGGTTTTCCTCAACTCCTAAATTTTTCAGCAATTCTTCTATTATATTATGTCGGTCTAAAAGCGCTTTTCCTACCTTTTCGCCCTCAGCAGTGAGCTTCACAATGCCGTATTTCTCATATTGCACCAGCCCAAGCCGCCCGAGCTTCTGTACCATCTTTGTTGCAGAAGGCGCCTTTATGTTAAGTAATTCCGCCAGCACATTTGTGCGAATATAGCCGTCCCTTATTGCAGTCCGATAAATCATCTCCATATAGTCTTCCATGCTATGGGAGAGAACTTCATTCTTTTTGTCCAGAATCTCATAACCGCGGACAGTATAAAATTCTTTATTGTTCAACATATCACACCCTGCCATATGCATCCTTGCTCTGTATCATTATATGAGTAACATAATTCTTATATCATTCATATATTAACCATAGATAAAATTATTTCACGTGGCTAACTTTTAGCACACAAGCATCATTGGGAGGTACTTATATGAACATGAATCTCACACCCTTGCATTTAGTACCATGCGGCAAAAGCGCGAAAGTTAAGGAGCTGACAGCTACCGGAAATATTAGGAGAAGAATGCTCGACCTCGGCTTAGTAATAGATACCGTCATTGAAGCATTACGCAAGAGCCCTTCAGGTGATCCCACTGCATATGAAATCCGGGGAGCAGTTATTGCACTGCGCTGCGAGGAAGCATCAAAAATTCTTGTGGAGCTGCTTTAGAATCTGCGGAACGTATTTATTATCTTTCGGAGGAATTATCATGGGATTAACCGTTCAATCCACAGGAGCTGCTGCACAAACGGCCGCTAATGAAGTTCAAGATATGCGATTTAACTGCGAAGGTGAGGTTATCGTTGCTCTTGCAGGCAATCCGAATACGGGTAAAAGCACAGTGTTTAACTCTCTGACAGGCTTGAACCAACACACGGGCAACTGGACAGGAAAGACAGTCGCGACAGCCCAGGGAAATTACAAATTTGGCGGTAGGCGTTTTCTACTCGTTGACCTGCCGGGAACATACTCTTTGTTGTCCAATTCCTTCGAAGAGGAGGCAGCCAGAAATTTTATCTGTTTCTCAAACCCCCATGTAACAGTTGTTGTAGCTGACGCGACCTGTCTTGAGAGGAACCTTAATCTTGTTCTGCAGATCCTCGAGATGACAGATAAGGTCGTCGTATGCGTCAATTTGATGGATGAGGCAAGACGCAAGAGCATCAGGCTAGATTTAAAAAAGCTATCTCATTTGCTGGGCGTGCCTGTAATCGGCACCAATGCTCGAAAAGGAACCGGCCTTGACGAATTGAAGGACGCCGTTAATAAAGTATCGCTGAATGCTACGCCCTTGAATCCTCTAAAGATCCGTTATGACGATGACATAGAAGAAACGCTTAGGGCAATTGAAGAGAAAATAGAACCTTTAGTATCCCAAAAGCTTGATGCCAGATGGGTCAGCCTAAAGCTCCTGGATGACGACAAAACCATCCTCGATTCCATAAACAAATATTTGGGGACGGTTCTCCCACCCAGTCAGAGCGCGCCAATCAAGAGAACCAATGCACTAGTCGAGGGGACAGTTCTTGATGCCCCGGAGCGCAGCAAGCTCCGCGACAGGGTCGTGTTCTCCATCGTGGAGCTGGCTCAGGACATATGCCGCCAAGTAGTACAGATAGAGAATGAAAAATACAATCAAACGGACAGAAAAATTGACAACGTATTAGCCTCAAGAAAACTTGGAATCCCTATAATGATACTTCTATTAGCATTAATTTTCTGGATTACTCTTCAAGGTGCTAATATCCCCTCAGGGATTCTCATGAACTTTCTCTTTGGCATCCAGGATAAGCTGACGGGCTTTTTTATTACTCACAATCTGCCGGATTGGCTCCACGGCGCTTTAGTCCCGGGTGTATACAGAACCCTGGCCTGGGTTGTTTCTGTAATGCTGCCACCAATGGCTATCTTCTTTCCACTATTCACCTTTTTAGAAGATCTAGGGTATTTGCCCAGAGTTGCATTCAATCTGGATAATTTTTTTAAAAAGGCATGCACCCACGGAAAGCAGGCTCTTACCATGTGTATGGGCTTCGGCTGTAATGCAGCCGGGGTAATTGGTTGCAGAATAATCGATTCCCCAAGAGAAAGGTTGATTGCAATAATTACAAACAACTTTGTCCCCTGTAACGGCAGATTTCCGACAATAATAACAATTGCAAGCATTTTAATTGCAGGAATAGGAATTGGAGCCGACAGTGTACTGGGCAAGCCTAATGAGGCAGCCGAGTCAGCTAATAATACGATTCAAGGCTTTATAGGCGCCGTTGCAATAACCTGCATCGTTATTTTCGGGGTGTTTATGACACTATTTATATCGAAGCTACTCTCCAAGACAATATTGCAAGGGCTTCCTTCCTCATTTACATTAGAGCTGCCCCCATTCCGCAGACCTCAAATAGGGAGGATACTGGTAAGATCACTGCTGGACAGAACCTTGTTTGTTCTGGGGCGTGCCGTAGTCGTTGCGGCTCCTGCAGGGCTCGTTATCTGGCTTATGGCAAATATCGATGTGAACGGAATAAGCTTGCTGGAACATGGTGCAAGCTTTCTTCAGCCCTTCGCCAATTTGCTTGGCCTTGACGGATATATCATAATGGCCTTCATCCTTGGCTTCCCGGCAAATGAGATTGTCATACCGATATTGTTGATGAGCTATACTGCTACCGGATCTATTTTTGAAACGAACAATGTTGCGGCATTGAGAGATATTTTACTAACCAATGGTTGGACCTGGCTCACAGCCGTCAATATGATGCTAATTACTCTATTGCACTTCCCCTGCGCAACTACGCTCCTAACAATAAAAAAAGAAACCGGTAGCAGAAAATGGGTCTTCGCTTCCTTCCTAATCCCGACTCTTACCGGAATAATCATTACATTTGTCATTACCCAAGTTACACGGCTTCTGGGGCTGGCTTAAAACTCCAGCCCAGAATTTTCGTCCTATGCTCTCTGTAATATCCGCAGAAAGTGATTTGCCTCACGAAGCACATGGTCACCAAGGAGCGGTACCATGATAGATTTTATCTTACACTCAATCAAGCCCTTAGTCCCTGCTGTTTTAAAGTCTTTAATTTCCTTAACCGCCTTTAGGCTTTCATTGGTGACTCCGGAAATAAGTGCGGTCTTTTCAGTTGCATTAATAGCCTTTCTTGTAAGCTCATCAAACTCGTTCCCAAAATTGTTTGCTTTATTAATGAGATCATCCTCTGTAGGGTCCAGCAATCCCCTGATAAATTTAGAATGCTCCGCCATGATTCTGTTCCAGAATATCTCCTGCTCCAATAGATCATTCACTGTATCCAGTCTTTCTCTATTCTGCAATCTGGTCAACATTCTAATATAAAGCTTAGCCTCTCTCATGATATGGTCAATTAGTAAGGGATAATTTACTGTGAAAAGTTGGCAGGCTAGGACATCAGTTAATATACGAGTCTTAAACTGCACTAGTGCAGTCGTTAGAATAATCGCCTTTTGGTTGAGCATGAATACACTTTGTTCCAGTACGGGTAAGGGCATCATGCCCATACCTGCCGCAAGGCCGGACTCTGCCTGAGTCAAGCTGGTGTTAAGCGCTATGCCGGTATAAAATTGCGAAGCTCTTTCTGCATTTTGTGTGTACGGTGTAACAAACTCTCCGGAGCTGATTGCAGCCGGGCTGATAACACCATTCGCCAACGATATCGCCTCAGCCAGAAATGATTCATATTGATTTTTAAAATTTTCTGCCTCCTGAGCCAAATGAGAGTCCTTACATACAAACCCTGCTTCCAGAAAAAAAGAATGCTCCTTAAGAATTCTACCAAAGAATAGATTTAGTTCCAGTGATAATCGGATATACTCCTCTCTTGATAACATAATTTCACTCCCATTCATAATACTATTTATAACGCCACAGCCAAAATGAAATCTCTTGTCTGCAGGAAATACTACTGCCTCGTTGCTGCTTCGTTATAAAAAACACCTAGACATATTATGTTATGTCTGGGTTACATAAAGAGTGACAAATGGAATCCGGCTCAATTTTTCACTTGCAGATGTGCTTTGGCTTACGCATGTATTTGTCCGTTTTTAGCTTGTTTAGAGTTTTATTTTGAAGTTTTTCTGGAATGCGGTACATGCATCTTTCTTTTTGTCGAAGGATAGACTATAATTAGAGTAATACAACGAGGTGATAAGAAAATGAATTTTTGTAAATGCGGGTCTTTAATAGTGGATGGTGAATGTAGTAACCAGCACTGCCCGGATAAGGATCAAAAGAGCAAAGAATGGGTAATCGATGGTCGTGGTATGAATTTTGAAAGACCACTGTCATATGAAGAGGCGGCCAACCAAGCCAAAAGGCTTAATTCTAAACAGAACAATAAATAAGTACCCGTCGGTGCTATGCACCTATGTCTGCTATCTGTTGAACAAATAATTAATAAGGGTAATGACCAGCCAAAGCAAGCCAGGGATAAATGAAAAAATAATTATCCATGAGATGTAAGGTCTTTTGTTGACTACGCTCTGCTTATCCTTAGTGGACAACGTGTTGTCACTTTCGGGCTGTATATTTTTATCAGCATCTTTTTCTTGTGTTGAATCGTTTAGGATTTCTTCCTCCGGTATCACATTATATGGGAAATCATCGTCCAAGGAAGCCTCCCTGCTCTCTTCAACAACCCTGGAGGCTTTTCCCAGGAGCTGTTTGGGAACATAAAGATCCACTCCATAAACCGTGCCTCCCATAATGATTTTAAGATAGGCTCCGCTTCCCCTGTATTTTTTCAACACCGGGATATCATTTACTTTTAGAAGCGCCTCTATCATATTTGCTTCCATGATGTCGGCAGCCGTAAGCAAAAAGGCTTCTTCATATTTCGGACTATCCGGATATTCGGACATGCAAGATACCTCCTCCGATTAATCCCATTGTACCACATCCTTCTAAAACTAATAAATATTTCGCAAACATATTGTACCTTCTCAGTCCGGCTGGAGCGTCGGCTTCTTGTGGCTAGTACAGCTCACTGAATAAGTCCCCCACATCTGCGGACAAGCCTTTAAAGATTCGTGAATTTGCACTTTCACCCTTCTTAAACACATTCAGCTCATCAATTTGTGCATCCTCAAAGGTATATATCATGATGCTATCCTGCCTTGAATCAATAATCCAGTATTCCTTGACCCCTGAAAGCATGTAGGTATTCAGCTTGTCAATCATGTCCTTGCTTCGTGTGCTATCCGAAAGAATTTCAATTACAAGGGTTGGAGTGCCCATGTATCTGCTCTTTTTCGTAACACTACCTTCAAGCTCCATGTCGCAGACTACTAGTAGATCCGGCTGCATAACGTCGGGCACATCAAAACCCTTCTTCACAAAATGCACATCAAATGGAGCTAAAAAGACCTTGCACTCCTTCCCTTTGAAATACTCATTAAAAATGATATGTAATCTCCCGACTATTTGCTGATGTCCAATACTTGGTGAAGATAATATATAAATTTCACCATTAATATACTCCATCCTCAGTGTGCTTTTTTCGTAAATCTCCACGAATTCCTCATAGGAAACCTTTTTCCCGCCGTATTGATAGTCAAGGGCATTTTCTCTCACTGTAAAATACTGTTCAATATCCGTCACATAAGGAGTCAACCTGGCAGCCTTTTTCCCATTTTTAGTGATAACCACATCATTTTGCTGTCCGACAAAATCCATGTACTTCCCCAGGTTCTGCTTCAGCTGTGTAACTGTGATTACAACACCTTCTTTGTATTTGATAGATGACACAAGAACCACCTCCTCATATCACACTATCATATCGCACTATATTTGTCAATATTTAGCACTAATTTGTATTGATTATCGTGCGTTTATTATTGGTTATTCGTCCGATTCATCTACTGGGCTTACCCTTTATTCTTTTGTCGCCTCACCCATCACCCCTCCATCCCCTCTATCATTTTTACCGCCTGTCCTCCTACTTTATGTAACATAGTCTATGCCCCATAAATATAATGTAGTAAGGCAAAGGAGGGCATGGCTATGGCACAGCTCATATATACAGTGCGAGCGGGAGACACCCTTTCGGGTATTGCAAGGCTATATGGAAGTTCAGTACAGGCAATCGTAGATACTAATAACATTACAAATCCGAACTTGATTTTCCCCGGTGCAGTCTTGTTGATACCTGTCCAGGATGAGGAGGATCCGGCGAGTCCTCCGGGGGGCTTAATATATACGGTTCAGCCCGGTGACACACTTTATATCATTTCACTTTTGTTCGGAGTCAGCATGCAAAGTATTTTGGCATTGAACAACATACCTAACCCTTCGCAGATATACCCCGGGTTGAAAATAGTCCTGCCGGAAAGCGCTGTTAATCCGTTTCAGCCTGTTGAGCCCGGTATTATAAGGTATAGGGTTCTACCGGGAGATACAATTTATCGCATCGCATTAAGATTCGGCACAACAGCCCAATCCGTCCTTAATTCAAATCCGGGGCTCGACCCTCTAAGGCTATTCCCCGGTCAGGTCATCACTATCTCAATACCTGCAAATGCAAGGGCAATCTACAGGGGCAATCCTGCCAAAAGGATGGTTGCCCTCACCTTTGATGCCACCTATGGGGACAACCGGACAACAAGATTACTGCAAATATTAAGAAACAACAATATTCTGGCCACCTTTTTCCTGTCAGGCATCTGGCCATTAAACTATCCAAGCCTTGCAAGAAGCATCGCCGCGGCAGGGCATGAAATTGGAAATCATAGCTATACACACCCACATATGACTCAGATTCAATTGACAGAGGTTAGTAACCAGCTAATACGGACAAATGCTCTAATCAGGAGTGTTACAGGAGTTAGCCCCTATTTGTTCAGGCCACCCTTTGGCGAGTACAATCAGGAGGTTTTAAACACTGTAGCAAGATTGGGCTATGTCACAATTATGTGGACAGTCGACTCTCTGGACTGGAAGAATCCGGGGGTCGATCAAATAATCAACCGCGTGGTCAACAACATCACCCCGGGGGCTATTGTCCTGTTGCATCAGGCAGCACCACAGACACCCGATGCACTGCCTGCAATAATATCAAGCTTAAGGCAGCAAGGCTATGGCTTTGGAACAGTTACACAGGTTCTGGATCCGTGATTCGGCAGTAGTACAATAGAAATTATTAATATTTAATACAGTGCTATAGTATGATAGAATACAAGGAGCACGCCAATATAGTATCAGTTAAAATGGCTGTCGCTTTCTTAAAGGTAAACTGCGTTGAGCTGCAAAGTCATATAAGCTATAGAGAGGTGACTAATCATATGCAACTAACAACCAATAGCATGTTCAATTTGGATGAATGCTTTGAAAGATCAATATTTGACGGCCTTCAATATCCCTGGGAGGCCCTGCCTAAAATCAAGGCCTTTCTGCTGGAATTTGCTAAAAGCCTGCCGGGGGATTTTGAGAGAATAGACGAATATGTCTGGGTTGGAGAAGGAACGACAATAGAGAAAACAGTTCTGATAAAGGGGCCGGCCATTATCGGCTATAACTGTCAGCTGCGGCAGTGCGCATTTATCAGGGATAATGTTATTATAGGCAATGAATGTGTAATAGGTAATTCCACCGAGCTGAAAAATTCTCTGCTATTCAACAAAGTCCAGGCGCCCCATTTTAACTACATAGGTGACTCCATATTGGGTTACAAGGCTCATACAGGCGCGGGGGTGATTTGCTCCAATCTGAAGTCCACAGGCGGCACAGTCAAGGTCAAAGCTGGTGATACTTGCATAGAAACCGGTTTGAGAAAGTTCGGAGCAATGATTGGCGACAACGCTGAGATTGGCTGCAATTCCGTATTAAACCCTGGAACAGTCATCGGAAAAAACAGCATCGTATATCCCCTGACATCGGTAAAGGGCTATGTTCCCGAGAATCATATTTTGAAGAATGCCGGGGAACTGGTCATAAGGAGAATTGATAGCGAAGCATAAGGTCGTTAGTAATCAAAAGCCGTGGGCTGACCGAACCCTCGGCTTTTATCGAATACTCTAGATAATAAAAAAGGCTGAGTTTATCCCAGCCTCTCCTCGATAAGGGTTGCCAGCTCGGCAGCCCTTGTTGTTATGTATTCTCGATCCTTGCCCTCTATCATTACACGCACCAAGGGCTCTGTTCCCGAAGGACGTATCAGCACCCTGCCCTCCCCGTGAAACTCCTTCTCCAGTTCACAGCACAGCCGGGCTACAAGCTCATCCTCCATATATCTGTGTTTGTTCTCGTTTTTTACCTTTGCATTTTTCAATATCTGAGGCAGAATCTGCATAACACTTGCAAGCTCAGACAGCTTTTTGCCTGATGCCTTCAGTACACTCAACAGTTGCAGCATCGTGAGAAGCCCATCTCCGGTGGTATTGTATTTCAGAAAGATAACATGGCCGGATTGCTCTCCACCGAAAGCATACCCCTTATCCAGCATTTCCTCCAGCACATATCTGTCGCCTACTCTGGTCTTTACCAAATTCAAGCCATTTTCACGTGCCATGATATCAAAGCCAAGATTGCTCATCACAGTAGCTACAACAGTATTCTTATCAAGCTGGTCATTCTGTTTCAGAGCAAGCCCGATAATCGCCATAATCTGATCCCCGTCCACCAGGCTTCCTTTTTCATCTACAGCCAGTACCCTATCAGCATCGCCGTCAAAGGCAAAGCCCAAGTCCGCCCCACACTCAAGAACAAAGCTTTTCAACTGAGACATGTGCGTTGATCCGCAATTACTGTTAATATTTATCCCGTTCGGCTTATTGTGAATAACAAAGACATCCGCTCCAAGTTCAGAAAGCAACAACGGCGCTGACTCATAGGCTGCCCCATAGGCACAATCGATCGCTATCTTCATGCCTTTCAAGTCACAGTCAATTGTCCCCTTTAAAAAGTCTAGATAATCGCGCAATGCGTTTTCTGCGCTACTCCTTTTCCCCAGATTTTCACCGGTTAAGAGTAAATCCTTACAGGAATCGTTATTTATCATTTCCTCTATGCTGTCTTCCATACTATCAGAAAGTTTATATCCCTGGGAATCAAAAAACTTGATTCCATTAAATTCAAAGCTGTTGTGGGAAGCTGATATAACAACACCGGCATCCGCTTTATAATGCCTGGTGAGATAAGCAACAGCCGGTGTCGGCGCAACACCAAGGCACACCGCCTCTGCGCCCACTGAGCATATTCCTGCTACGAGGGCTGCTTCCAACATATATCCTGAAATTCTTGTATCCATACCCACCAATATCTTCGGTGTATGCTTCGTTTGTGCAGTCAGTACACAGGCCCCTGCCTGCCCCAGCTTGTAAGCCAGCTTTGCAGTAAGCTCTGAGTTTGCAACGCCTCTTACACCGTCTGTTCCAAATAACCTCGGCATTCATCCGCCCCCTTATATGAGCATTTTGCGATATCTACGGCTCCGGTGTTTCATCCGGTGGTTCTTCAACCTCAGGAGTCTTTGATATCTTCACATCTGCATATATCGTCTGCAAAAGTTTTGCTTGATTTGGTACATTTATACTCAACTTAAGCTTGTGAGTTCCCTCCTCCAAGTTCAAAACATCTACTGCAGGCCTTAATGATTCCGGCCTGATTGCGTTTAGATCAGCCTGCCTTCCCTTGAACTGCAGTAACAGTCTTTCCGATATAATCTCATAGACCAATGTAGCATCATTCCGTGCATTAAGAATACTAATATTGGCTCCTTCAAACTCGATATTCCTCACGAGCAGCTTCTCTATATTAATATTCACGGTAATCTCCTTAGGTGAATTCACAAGCTCTAAATCCTCAGGTACCACCAGAGGAATAGATGAGGTATAATTACTGTCAATCGTCTCAATATCCACCTGTTCAGTTTTAATATCTTTGACATCTTCCATTGCCTCAGCGGAGCCTCTTACAAGCACTTTTTCCGGATTAACCAGTCTGCTCGTTTCAACATAATCAGCGGCAAGCCTTCCTCTCGTAACAAGAGAAACCGGAACTTCCCTGGCTACCTCCACCTTTACACTCACAGTGAGATTTTTACCAAACTCAGGAATCTCCCTGCCGGCTTTGTCATAAACCTTACATTGAACCTGCCTTGTCGTGTCCCTATCCAAATCCTTGATATCCAGAAGGGCTTTAATTGAACCGACACTGCCGATTTTGCTTTCTTCGCCGAATATCTGTGTAGTTGATTGGGACAAAGTCGTACCTAGCAGAACATAACCCGGCTTCATTGTAATGTTCTCCTCAAGGACGACGTCAAAGGTACCTATCCTGTTTCTAGCCAGCTGAATCGGTATGGCTATCGGCGTGTAGGATTCAATGACAACGCCACTTTGCATGCAATCGAGCTGTGTCAGTTCCAGAGTCCTGTCGCTAACTGATGTAATTTGTGAATAGTCAGCTATAGCCACAAAATCACTTATTCTGACCTTGTCAACAGTTTCCTGCCGACCCCTGATTATTACATCAACATAATTGCGAACCGCGCTCTTAAGCGTATAATCATTTTCCTCAAGAAAATCCTCATTGAGAATTGTCACGGGTATATTATTAAAAGGCCTGGAAACCATAGGATTTGTTAGATTTGAAACAATAATCCAAGTAAAAATTGCAATCAAAATAGACAATATTTTCGTTTTCATATCTTTCCTGAACCAATTGTTCACCCAGTTCTTCACTTGGATTTCACCCTCCATATCTTCAGCTTTTTCGTATTAATCTCACCATCCAAAAGGTTTTTGTTCAGGGCCTTCCTAAGCGAATCTACTGTAAGGTTTCTGGAAAGGCCGCCATTTAGTGCAAAAGATATCTTTCCGGACTCTTCGGAAACAACCACTGCAATAGAATCTGACACCTCGGTAATGCCCAGCGCCGCTCTATGCCTCGTTCCAAGCTCTTTACTCAGGTTGGTATTCTCTGTGAGAGGAAGAAAACATGCAGCTGCCTTAATTCTATTGTTCCGAATTACTATAGCACCATCATGTAGCGGTGTATCGGGAACAAATATGTTTTTAATGAGGTCACTCGAAACATGGGAATCCAGTTGAGTGCCCGTATTAATAATTTCTCCGATTCTCGTCTCTCTTTCAATGACAATCAGAGCTCCTATATATTTCGCCGACAGATCGGCACATGCCTTAACAATTTCCTCAATAACCGCTGTTGTCTTAACTCGGGCACTTCCGGCCTCATCAAAATTGAGCAGATCCTTAAATCGATTCCGTCCTATTTTCTCCAACGCTCTTCTCAACTCTGGCTGAAACAGTACAATTCCTCCTATTGCCAGAAACTGCACCATGTTTCTAAAAAGATAGTTTATGGTTTTCAGACCAAATATATTGCTTAGCTCAGTAGCCAAAAGCAGTAGCAGTATTCCCTTAATCAGCTGCCAGGCGCGGGTTTCACGGACAAGAATAATGAGCTTATATACAACCCATGCTACAATACTGATGTCAATGATAGCTTTAATCATAGACACCGGGTTGTCCATGCCCATATAACCTGCAAAATTGCTAAACAAGTCTCGCAGGTTAATATTGTCGAAAAGATCCAAAATACCACACTCCTGCACTTCACTATACTGTACTTATTAAAATTATACCTTTTTTAATAGCATTTGTAATCAATATTTGCATTTTTAACAAAAAATTAATAAACATGTTTTAAATACTTCTTGGCAGTTTTTTTGGCAGTCTCAATCAACTCATACGAAGTAGGTGGAATATCGTTCATAAGATAATTAGGATAAAACCTTGTTAAGTGCAGTACAATATTCGTATCTAGAAAAGAAAGCCACTTTGCAAGCTCCCCTATTTCATCGGGTGAATCATTCAAACCGGGAATAACTAAGGTAGTAACCTCAACATGGCAACTCCCAACTGCTTGTTCAACCGTTTTCATAACCCTATCCAGAGTACCCTTGCAGTATTTTTTATAGAAGTCGCCATTAAAAGCCTTTACATCGATGTTCATTGCATCGATATTAGGAAGCAGCCTTTTGAGTGGCTCAGGGTTTATGAAGCCATTGGTCACCAGTACATTTGCCAGTCCTCTCTCCCTGACAAGTTCGGCGGTTTCCAGAACATATTCATACCATATCGACGGTTCATTATAGGTATATGCGACGCCGATATTTCCTCTATCCACATAGTCCAATGCCTTATCCGCAAGTGCAGATGGCTTCAGTACCACAGTGGGGACATCCTTTTGTGATATGCTCCAGTTTTGGCAATAACTGCATTTAAAATTGCAGCCAAAGGTACCCACTGAGAGTATCTTCTTGCCCGGGTGAAAATGGTACAAGGGTTTCTTTTCAATTGGATCCAGTGCTATGGAGGCAATGCGTTCATAATTCAAAGAGTACAAATCCCCGGCCACATTTTTTCTGGCCCGGCATATCCCCGTTGCACCAGGTGCAAGCTCACACCCTTGAGGGCAAAGGAGGCATTGAACTGCTCCCTTATCTTTTTTTTCGTAAAATAATGCTTTTTTCATCATTAACTGTACCTTATTACCTCAAATCTCTCCATTTCATACTTCTCAGATGGGTCTATTCCGGCCTTCTGTAATGCTATGGAAACCTGCTCTTCAGCTGTATCGATTCCTTCAAGATTTGGCAACAGCAAGCCGGTACGTCTGCCTGACTTTACAATCACACCATATTTGACAACATCAAGCTCAGCAATTGTACTGATAGCTTCTGCCTCTCCAAGTACATCAACTGAATACACCAGTCCATCCAGCTCCAATTCATCAACCGAATTGAACCTCGGATCCTGTGTACCCGCACTAATAGCGTTGTATATGATCTCCTCCGCAATATTTTTTCTCACGGGGGAGATTGTTCCGATACATCCTCTGAGCTGCCCGGATTTCTTTATTGAAACAAATACTCCTGCTCTTTTTTTAGCCATTTCCTCAGGCAATAAATCGGGAATATTAATAACAGTGCCATCTGTAACATAGATTTCCAGTGCTTTTCTGGCCAAAGCAACTCGTGGATCCTCGAAACTTCGCAGCTCATTGATTTTTTCATGATCGGCTCTGTCCAGTTTGTCCATCAGGCTCTCTCCTTCCAACATTGATCCCACCTTAAATTCCGCTATTGCATAACCCACTCCGAAAGGGCCTTCGTAAGAATATACGTTCGATTTTACTTCATGACCGTCAAGAGCTCCAAACATCATAATAAAGGAACGTAATCCGCACTCACCGGCTTTTTCCAGAAAGCTCTCATCAAACTGCAGTAGTCCCTGGGGATCAGGCTTTTTTAGAAGCTCAATCAGCTGTCTATCATATTCCGGGCCGTTCTTGTCATAGCCGTAGGGACCATCCTGTGTAAGCTTGTGGGAAAGGTCTCCGCTGGCAAGGAACACGGCACGCTCATTGGATTGCTTTACGGCCTCGCCAATACAGCTGCCAAAGCGATATAGCTCCTTAAATGGCAGCCCGGCTATTGAAATATGGACAAGCTTAAAATCACTGTATTCCTTATCTATAAAATATAATGGAACCATTGCACCATGATCCAATTCTTCGGAAACCCTGTATTTTGCAGCCAATAACTTGTCAAGGCCTCCACATGGTATTCCTTCTGAATTGGCAATATTTATGATTTTATTAGTCAGATACAGGTTGTTCTCGAACTCCAGCTTAATCTCGGGAGCTCCGAATTTACTCATGTCTCCGTTGAGAATACGCTTTGTATTGATATGAATAAAATCACTGAAAAGCGGCCCATGGGGTGAAGTAAGTATTATCGTTGAAGGCTTAAGCCTCCCTATTTCCCCCGCAGCCTTTCTGAGTGCGGCAAGTGTAGCATCTGCGCCATGTTCTGCGCCTTTCCCAACCTCAGGTATCATCACCGGCGGGTGTGGGAAGATGAAAGCTCCCCTTATCATACCCATATGCCCACATCCTTTCCTCTCATTCCACAGCTTAAATCAGCATGCGATTTTGCCATCCTCCAGCCAGCCAATGACCTCAGACACGGCATTGTCGTCATTGCTCGTACAGCACAGATCTGCTGCCGCCTTCAATATATCATGGGCATTTTCTACCGCAATGCCGACATCCGCCTCTTTTATGAGCTCAAGATCATTAAGATTGTCACCCATAGCTATTATACAAGATTTATCCAGCCCTCTCATCTGCCTGAGTACCCTCAGGGCACTACCCTTTGAAGTGTTCTGATTGAGCATCTCCAAAAAATGAGGCTCAGAATAAACACAATCATAGGCCCCATCAAACCCCTTCAGGAATTCTTCCACCTGAGTCAACTTAAGAGGATCCCATGCCAATATAGCCTTAGTCCATGGCTGTGGTATGTCAACAGGCGACGCTATGATGGGGACAAACTGCTCTCTCAAAATATGATTATGAGTATACTCATTTCCCTTGACCAAATACATCTTTGAGTCATGATAAACTTCAACTCCGATATCCGGAAATTGCTCAATGACGCCCTTTATAATAGGAGTTAGGACGCCCGGACCAAGGGTGTTCTGCCACAGTAGCCGATCCGTATGCAAATCATGTATTGCTGCGCCATTATATACTATAGCCGGCACATTTATAGGCAGGTCATTTATATATCGCATAACTGACTTCTCCATCCTGCCGGTTGCCACGGTAAACAGGCCGCCTCCTGCCACAAAACGATCAAGTGCTCTTTTATTCCCCATACTCAGCTTACTGCTGCTGTCAAGCAGCGTACCATCCATATCACAAACTAAAAGTCTGCCTTCAAAAGGTAGACGACTCAATTGAAATACACCCCTTTATTCTGCTACTTTGGGCATTTTGCGTTGTACCATGTTTTGAGCTCCGCTGCACAATATATTGCGGGTAAGTATGAAAGTATACTGCTTTATCCCTTGCTCTATTTGCTTCTTTATCCGTTTGCTCGACCTTCAATTGTTTCCCCAAACCAATGCTATCATAACAGCACGGACATCTCAAGGTCAGCTCAATAAAATGCTCCCACACAAACATATTTGAATCGAAGGCATTACCCTTTCGCCTCCTTCATAATAGGGCAAGTGGTAAGATCTGTGATTAAGTGTTATGAGCCTGTTGATTTATAGTGTCTGACGCCGATACGCCAGAAAAGCAGGCATGGGACTATAAACAGCATCCCAACCAGCGGCAAAAACATATATATAACCTTATCCGTTCTTCCGGTAAGATATAAAAACGGATAATATTGAAAAAGGGCCAGCGGTACAATATAAGTAAAAAGCTTTAAAACGCCTTCCCCATAGACAGAATATGGATATCTTCCGGACTCTCTGCCCCCATCGGTGAAAATATTCATAAATTCCAGCCCTTCAATTGTAAAAAAACAAAGACTGGCATAAATAACAAACAATCCTGAAAACACACCAAACCCGCCTATGAGCATAAAAATTAATGTTAATAATTTTTCAAAGCTCCAAACAACCCCGCTTGCAGGAATAGCATAGGCGAACATAAACAGAGCCTGAAGCAACCGTCCAATTCTGGAAAACTCAATTCTTGATGCCAGCACTTGTAAAATTTCATTCCTTGGCCGAACCATAATGCGGTCAAATTCACCGTTTGAGATAATTACAGAGAATGCGTCAAAGCCGCGGACAAAGCATTCCGCAAGAGAGAAGGAGGTCAACAAAACCGAAAAGCATAAAAGAACCTCGCAATAGGAGAATCCAT
>CAYOKA010000049.1:0-15073 GCA_964404395.1 uncultured Oscillospiraceae bacterium
GATTAGTGGATACGACCAGTATTGGGGAAATGCCGAGAGCCTTAAGCTGAATTATATCATCAGCGGCGAGAAAATTGAGGGTGATGGTACCGATAGGTGGGGTGGAACTGCGGAGGTTTCAATTTCTTCGACGTCAATAGAGCAGCTGCAGTATGAAAAAAATCTGCCTGATCAGATTAGCTTTGAAGGCAGCTATGTGCAAAGCCGGAAGAACAATAATATACTGGAATACACTTGTATGCTGCCCGAGTTTGATGCAAAAGGCGTATCAACCGACAGGATGATTAGTTATAGGGATAGTCTGAAAATTGAAACCTTTCCGACTGAAAAAAGGCTTCCTACGGCTGACCCGACTAACATACGGGGTCATTGGGCAGAAGAGGATATTAAGATCATGTTTGGCCTTGAGGTGTTTAAAGGAAATGGGTCGAATTTCAATCCTGATAATTATATGAGCAGAGCTGAATTTGCGACAGGATTGGTTCAAATAGCCAAGGAAATTCCGACAGATCCTGCATTGAATGTCAGAACGGGAGGGATGACCGTTAGAAGAGCTTCAAATAGGGAGGTCGTAGTGTCACCTTATGATGATGTTTCTATTGAAAACGTCTATTTTGAACAGATTAAAAGCGCATATGATCGTAATCTGCTAAATGGAAAGGGCTACAACAGGTTTGGACCGAACGACAGCATAACAAGAGCTGATGCTACACTGGCATTTGTCAGAGCTATCGGCCTAGAGAACATGGCACCAACGCCTACTGCAGTTGTTGATTTTAGAGATAATGATATTATCCCGTCCCATGCGAGGAATGCTGTATATGTGGCGCAGAAAATTGGGCTTATTCGCGGCGACAACAGAGGAAATATGAATCCGACTAAAAGATTGACGAAGGCAGAAGCAGCAGTCATGTTCAGCAACCTTATCAAGTATTTGCAGTATGATATAAGCAAGGATTATAGTGAGCGGCTCATAAACTATTGATAGAAACACTAGGAATATAATGTAAAGCGAGGTCAAGTTCATTTGTTGTCGGTTAGTGGTGGAGAACCGTCCCTAATAAAATTTGAAGGGGTCTTAATGTGAAAACTTATTTGAAAAAATCTTTGTTTTGCCGAATTGTATGCACTGTTCTGATAATTTTTGTGATGTTCGGGCAGATGTCACAGATAGCATATGCGGCAGCTAATGAGCAGGGTAATCTGCGGACTAAACCAGCTGAGCAGACACAGCTCGGACAACTACAGTCACAGCAAACTGAGCTAACAGGAGAAACACAGGAACCGCAGCAAGCGGAACAAAATATTTGCGATCTTCTTTATCTTGGAGAAATCCTGGAACTGATTCGTGATCAGTATAAGGGCGACATATCCGAGGAAGAGCTGGTATATGGTGCAGTTAAAGGGATGCTTGGTTCTCTCGATGCCTACACAACTTATTATGATAATGAAGAAACAGATGCCTTCATTGAAAGCATTAACGGTGCTTTTGGGGGTATCGGCGTATCTATGAGAATAAGTGGCGATTATATTACCATTCTCGAGGTGTATCCCGACACTCCTGCCGAAAAAGCGGGGCTGCTGCAAGGTGACAAGATTGTTGAAGCAGATGGAGTAAATCTGGTGAAGCAGGATACTGACAAAGCCGCTTCCGTCATTAGGGGTGAAGTTGGAACAAAGGTGAGCCTTGGAATACTTAGAGCAGGAAGCGATATTGTTAAAATGATTGATGTAACAAGAGAAATCATTAGAATTAATCCTGTCACTTATGAGATTAGGGGTGACATAGGTTACATAAAGCTGGACTCGTTCAATGAAAATACGGATGAATTCATAACAAAAGCTCTCATGGAAATGGACAAGAAGAATATAACTAAGCTAGTGTTTGATCTTCGAGATAATCCTGGAGGCGAAGTTAATCAGGCTGTTCAAGTAGCGCGCAAGTTTGTCCCTAAGGGATTAATTACAAAGCTTGATTATCACTCTTCAAGATACGACGACATCAACTATTACTCTTATCTGGATAACCCAAAATACAAGCTGGCCGTGCTTGTGAATGGCATGAGCGCAAGTGCATCCGAAATTGTTGCCGGTGCTATCCAGGATACTGGCGCAGGAAAGCTTGTAGGCACAAAAACCTACGGGAAAGCGAAATTTCAGAGCCTTATTCCCTTATTATCATTGGATGCATTTAATAAGTACGCACAGAAGGGAATTTATACGGTAAGCGGAAATGAGCTTCAAGCCTTTTATGGTATTACGCCAAAAGAAAGTGAGATTGTCGGCTACACCAAAATGTCATTAGGCATCTATTACACTCCAAACGGCAGGATGATTGATGGGGCAGGTCTTACACCGGATATTCTGGAAGAAGATCCCCAGCCTGTTAACGGAGTATATATTGATGCCATTAAGAAGTTAACGGGGACAGTTCTCATGAAGCTTAACAGCGAGGGCATCGATGTTTATTATACTGAAATGCTTCTAAAGGCGATGGGCTACATAGTAGAGGCGCCCGATAACACTCTGGATGCAAGTTCAATAGCAGCATTAAAGTCTTATCAGAAAAAATCCGGGTTATATGTAGATGGAGTTCTGGGAGACAAGACTCGGGCTGCATTAAACAATGATTTGCTTAAGCTTATTAATAAATATGATAATCAATATAGTGCTGCAGTTGCTTCGCTAAATCAATAAGGAAAGCGAAGTTGAGAACCGTCCCCAAATGAAAGTTGAGAACCGTCCCCAAAAGAAATTGCGTCCCCCGAAGAAGTTGAGAACTGTCCCCAAAGAACCGGTTGTAATTTTAACATTGTTTTAATTGAAAAGAGGGGACAGGTGTGTTAGTGTCTTATTGGGAATGATGACAAAATGCATTTTGGGAGGCGCATTTCGATTGGTGTTTTCAAGCCTGTTTTTTATTTGTGTTTTTTTACCGGTCTGTCTAGGAATGTACTACATTATAAAGAACAGGACTTACCGCAATTGGGTTTTGATTGTTACTTCATTGTTGTTTTATGCATGGGGCGAGCCGGTATGGGTAATACTTCTGATTTTCTCAACATTTTTCAACTGGTTTATGGGCCTGATTATCGAGAAAAATATTGAAAACTGGAAAGGAAAGGCCGCTTTGGCCGTATCTGTTACCGAAAGCCTTCTGATACTCATTCTTTTTAAATACTCAAGCTTTATAGTGGATAACATAAACGGGTTTTTTGGGACGAGCATTCGAACTTCGAGCCTTACACTTCCTATAGGGATATCCTTTTATACATTTCAAATTATTTCTTATGTAGTCGATGTTTATAGACGCGACGTGCAGGCGCAAAAATCACCCTTTAAATTGCTGCTCTATGTTTCAATGTTTCACCAGCTTATTGCGGGGCCTATTCTGCGATATAAGGATATTGCTGAAGCCATTGATCACCGCGTTGAGAGCGCAAAGGAATTTAACTATGGAGTGGGACGGTTCATAATGGGTCTAGGTAAAAAGGTTCTAATAGCTAATACAGCCGGGAAGGCCGCAGAAGCCTTCCTGGGTACAGACTATTTAAGGCTACCTGTAACAGGGGCTTGGCTGGGAATTATCTTTTTTTCGATTCAAATTTATTTCGATTTTTCGGGTTATTCTGATATGGCCATTGGCCTTGGCAGAATGTTTGGATTCATGTATAAGGAGAATTTTAGTTACCCCTATATATCAAGGTCGGTGACTGAATTCTGGCGCAGATGGCACATCTCTTTGAGCAGTTTTTTCAGGGATTATGTGTATATTCCCTTAGGCGGGAACAGAAGATTCAAAGTAAGGAACTTATTTGTTGTCTGGCTGCTGACAGGCCTATGGCATGGTGCCGGCTGGAATTTCATCATTTGGGGGCTATACTATTTTCTTCTGCTCCTAGTTGAAAAGCTCTTCCTCAACAAGCTGTTTGATAAAATTCCTGCGATCTTTTCAAGAATATATCTATGGGCTGCTGTGATTATAGGGTGGGTATTCTTTTATCACACCGACCTAAGCCAAGCGGTGCGCTTTCTTGGCATCATGTTTGGTGTTAACGCTGTATCCGTTTCGGGTCCGGAGGTCAGTATTTATTTCTGGAATAATGCCGTGTTCCTCATAATTGCCTTTATAGCCTCTACACCTGCGCTTAAGTGGGTTTATGAGAAAGTGAAGAGCCGTTGCGAAACACCCGGGGCAAATGGAAAGGGGCTGGTTGCCATAGATACTTTTGTAAAACCGGCTTTTAACATTTGTGTGCTGGTACTGTCTATAATTTTTTTGGTGGGACAGTCTTACAACCCGTTTCTATATTTCAGGTTCTAGTGAACCGGAGGTGGATTTGACTATTTCGAAGAATATTTATCATTGGGACTGGTGGCGTTTATTATGAAGAAGTTAAGAATTGATGCTATTGTTTTTATTGTAATAATTACTGGATTAGGTATTGCGAATTTCTTTAATTTTAGTAAACCAGAGATTTCGGTACTGGAAAACAGAGCACTAAAGAGCAGGCCTGAGTTTTCACTGAAGGAGTTATTGCAGGGTGATTACTTAAAAAGCTTTGAGGACTATTATAGCGATACCTTTATATTTAGGGACAATCTGGTTAAGGCGAACAGGGATTTGCAGCATGCGATGGAGTTTCTGGGTTCGGATGTTACGCTGGTAACAGCTTATGAAGATATCCAGAAGCCTGAAGGAGCATACGATAACTCGGAAAACAATGATATAGCCGGGGCTTTGGACGGTAACCAGGCAGGAAATGGTTCGAACGATGGAAACGGGAATAACACCGCATATGGTAAAGAGAACAGTGGCACAAGTCGGCCGGGAGGAGTTGGAGCCGAAGAGACCGGTAACGGCGGAAGGAACGAGATGACTGGTGAAACAGACAAGGATAATGTTGATGGCTCAACAGAACAGGCAGCTTCCGAGGGGACGGGCTTAACAGCAGAACCTGAGAAGGATTTCGGCGATGGGCAAGATGTTGGATATTGGCTTGTGGTGGATGGAAAGGCAGTCCAACTGTTTAAGTTCAATAAAGAAAGCTTTGAATATTATTCACAAGTTATTAATAAATATAGCCAGAAGATGGGCGACGAGGTGAAAATTTACTCAATGATACCTCCAACGGCATCGGAGTTTGTTCAGCTAAAAAGATACAAGGGGATAACCGATTCTCAGAATGACGCTCTTGGCTTCCTTAAGAGCAAGCTTGATAACAGCATAACGTCGGTAAATGCATATGACGCACTCAATAAGCATAAGGATGAGTACATATATTTCAGGACGGATCACCACTGGACTGCTCTTGGGGCATATTATGCCTATGCGGCTTTCATGGAGACCAGACAGGAGCAGCCAGTACCTTTGGAGCAGTATGAGAAACTGGATCTGGGCGACTATTTGGGGAGCTCCTATACGAAGACGCTGAATAAAAGCCTCGAAAAGAATCCGGATAGCTTTGTTGCATATAAACCCTTTACTGATTATAAATATTTGATGTATTACGGGAAGGACGAAAAAGAAGCAGATGTTATCGACATGAGATATGCTGACCAGATCAGCAACAAGTATTTGACCTTTATAAGCTCTGGAGGGGGCACCTGGAGCGTCATAAAAACCGGTGTTCACAATGGGAAAAGGATAATGGTCATAAAGGATTCATTCGGCAATGCGCTGGTTCCTTTTCTGCTCCCCCATTATGAGGAAATCTATGTCGTAGATGCACGATTCTACAGCATAAAAGCTACGGGCAAGAACATCGTCGAGTTTGCACATGACAAAGGAATTGATGAGTTGCTCTTTGTCATCTACATGGAGGACGTGAATTGGCATAAATTCATGAGCGGAGTTGAATCGCTTCTTGGAAGTGAAGAACAGGCGGAACCAGCCAAAACTGATTAACTCCCATTTGGGACTGTCAGTCTGCCAGAGTATTTTGCGATGTAGTATATTTTGAGTTCCGCAACACAATATATTGCAGATTGCAAAAGCCTTAACTAAAAGTAATTATTGATAAAGAGCTTCCTTTTTGGGAAAACCTCGGCCAGCAGGTTTTCATTATTTTTTATTTCCACTCTGTCTGCATGCTTCAACTCCTCAACCGTAGCAAAACCTGTTATCAGCTGTGACAGAGCCTGTACGTCGCAACTTAAATCAACAGCTTTTTCCGTCTGCGCGTCCCTGTTTGTATTCATCAGATGATTTTAGCGGTTCTGACTGAGCCTTGCTGAAATCTTATTTATACAAAAATGCAATGGACTGTATTTTTTCCATTAAAATCTTTTCTTCCAGCCTTATTGGTCTGACTTCCATGGTATCCTCCGTATATATGTTTGTTATATGCCCTGCAGCCTCGTATGGGTTGCAAGGCTATTATATCATGAATCTATGAAGATTCATGATATAATAACTCACTACAGGATTGCTAAACCTTCTTAATTATAATATAGATTTGGAACGAGTTTTACTGTAACAATGAACAGTGTAACTGCCAGCATATACATTTTTGATCTAAGAAAGTACAAGTGAAAAAAGCCAAAATATCTATTTTCTTTTTCAATTGCACCTTGTTAACTAAAAGTATAAATTTTAGGCAAATTGACAATACTTATTATTACCACAAGGAGCATATTGCTTACGTATCCTATTTAATGAAACTCAGGATAAAAAAAGTAAGGGGGCTTTAAATGAAAAGGTTAATAAACCTGGCAGGAAGAATAAAAGGAAGTTTTATAACAAATAGAACAATGAGAGTATGTATTGGAAGGATTATTGGTGTCATACTGGCAGCAACGTTTCTTATAAGCCTAATCAGAGTGAATTCTTATTCCAAGAGCGTAAACAATGGGTTAGCAGACAATCTAATAAGGCTGCATGTTGTAGCTAACAGCGATTCGCCGCAGGATCAGGAACTAAAGCATGAGGTTAGAGATGCAGTGCTGGCCTATATGCATAACGAAATCAAGAGTTCACAGGATATAGAAGAAACCAGGTTGATAGTAGTAGACAGGTTGGATGAAATAACATCTGTTGCACAAAATATAATTCGCGAACAGGGGCATAAATATGAGGTTAAAACAATACTTGGTACTTATCCATTCCCCACTAAGGTCTATGGCGACATTAATTTACCTGCAGGCAATTATCAGGCTCTGAGAGTAATTATTGGAAACGGGGCCGGAGCCAACTGGTGGTGTGTGCTTTTCCCGCCGCTATGTTTTGTTGATGTGACACACGGCACTGTACCGGATTCCGTGAAGGAGGATCTGAAAAAGGTGCTCACCCAAGAGGAGTATGATATTGTAACAGCTTCTGATGATGAAAGTGATATATCTATAAAAATTAAGTTTAAAATAGTTGAGATATTCCAAGAATCCAAAATGAAATTAGCAGGTGCAATTGATAAACTCTTAAAGACTCAGGGATAAGGCAGGATAGCAGGGGTAGCAGGGGGACGGTTCTCCCAAGTTAGCCGGGGGGACGGTTCTCCTGCTTGCTCCTCTAGTCAAACAGATGAAGCAGGAGAACCGTCCCCCCCGGCCAAAATCTATTTCTTGACGCGGATAGGCTTCTTATGTATAATGTTATCTAATATTTTCAAGGCTATTATTAAATATAAGCGTATAGAAGTAATAAATAGGAGGTTTTATCCCATGGCGATTTTTTATAGTGAGCCGTCCAGAACATTTAGTGAGTACCTGCTGTTGCCAAACCTGACATTAAAAGAATGCATACCTCAAAACATAAATCTGGGAACACCGATTGTAAAATTTAAGAGAGGGGAAAAGGCCTCCATAAACATCAACATACCGCTCGTATCTGCAGTTATGCAAGCAGTTTCGGATTCAAGAATGGCAATAGAGCTGGCAAGATGCGGAGGTCTTTCTTTTATCTATGTTTCACAGCCGATTGAAGCACAGGCAGAGATGATTCGAAAGGTAAAGAAATACAAGGCAGGATTTGTTGTCAGTGATTCAAATCTGAAACCGGAGGACACTCTCGCTGACGTACTTGAGCTGAAAGCCCGGACAGGGCATTCCACAGTAGGTATTACCGAGGATGGATCTCCAACCGGAAAACTACTTGGTTTGGTTACCAGCAGGGACTATAGAGTGAGCAGGATGTCAACCGATAGAAAAATTAAAGAGTTTATGACACCATTTGAGTCACTTATTTATGCACAGGAGGGTATTACTCTCAAAGAGGCCAATGATATGATATGGGATCACAAGCTTAATTGTTTACCGATTATCGATAAGAATCAAAATCTGCTCTATATGGTATTTAGAAAGGACTATGACAGCCATAAGGAGAATCCGTTCGAACTGCTGGATTCGCATAAGAGATACATGACCGGAGCAGGAATCAATACAAGGGATTATATAGACAGGGTACCGGCTCTTGTAGACGCAGGTGTAGATATCCTTTGTGTGGATTCATCCGATGGCTATACCGAATACCAAAAGGAAACGATTGAATGGGTACAGAAGAAATATAAAGGTGAAGTAAGAGTCGGCGGAGGAAATGTCGTTGATAAAGAAGGGTTCTTATATCTGGCCGATGCGGGCGCGGATTTTGTCAAGGTTGGCGTAGGCGGAGGTTCAATTTGTATTACCAGAGAGCAAAAAGGAATTGGACGCGGGCAGGCAACAGCATTGATGGAGGTTGCCGAGGCTAGGGATGAGTATTTTGAGAAGACAGGCATTTATATACCAATTTGCTCTGATGGCGGTATCGTTCATGATTATCATATGACACTGGCTCTTGCTATGGGAGCAAACTTTATTATGCTGGGTAGGTACTTTGCCAGGTTTGATGAAAGCCCCACAAGAAAGCTGAAAATCGGTAACAACTATGTGAAGGAATATTGGGGTGAAGGATCAAACAGGGCACGCAACTGGCAGCGATATGACATGGGCGGAAACCAGAAGATGGACTTCGAAGAAGGCGTTGACTCTTATGTGCCCTATGCAGGCAACTTAAAGGATAACCTTGAGACAACTTTGAGCAAACTTAGGTCGACTATGTGCACATGTGGCGCGCTTAACATTGACGAGCTTCACAAAAAGGCAAGATTGACGCTAGTGTCATCCACAAGTATTATTGAGGGCGGAGCTCATGATGTTATACTGAAGGATAGCGAAACATCCGTTTAGGTTTTAGGGTAGTCTTCGCCTGGCTTATTCTCCAGCACATATTATGGTATAATATGTAAAAAGATGTATTGACATTATGGAGTCGGTATTCTATAATAGTTTAAAATATAAAAAGAATAGTGTATTTCTTAATAGTATTAGTTTCTATATGCTTATATTGTGTGAAATTTTCTGGCACTGAAGATAATGAACAGTGCTATTTCATAAATTATGTTCAGCTTTTTGCAATCTACAACAGAATAAATATGGTGCAAAGGCATATATTATCAACACAAAATTAATTGGTAAAGGAGAGGCTCGAATGGCAGGAAAAGAAGTCATAGTGACTTATGAGGGCTTAAAGAAGCTGGAGGAAGAACTTGAGCAACTTAGAGGACCTAAGCGAATGGAGATTAAAGAGAGGATTAAAGTAGCCCTTTCGTTTGGTGACATTTCTGAAAATTCTGAATACGACGAGGCAAAGAATGAACAAGCATATATTGAAGGCAGAATTTCACAGTTGGAAGCAATGCTTAAAAACGTAAGGGTAATTGATGAAGAAGATGTCAGCACCGATATGGTGACAATCGGTTCGAAGGTAGCGATTCTTGATATGGAGTACAATGAAAAAATTGTCTATTCGATAGTAGGGTCAACCGAGGCTGATCCTTCCCTGTATAAAATATCGAATGAATCACCCGTCGGAGGCGCACTTATGAATAAGAAGAAAGGAGATATCGTTGAAGCAACTGTGCCTGATGGGATTTTGAAGTTTAAGATTTTGAAGATAGACAAATAAAAGCTCGAGAAACTTGTATCTAAGGAATAATATAATATATAATGATGTAAGGAATAACAGTTTATAATTAAACTGTTATTCTTATATATTTATATATAGTTGTTAACTAAGGTGTTTATTAGCGGCTTAATTGAGAAATGCCAAAACATAGGAGGATTCAGATGTCTGATAATATTGAAACTGGCGAAGATATAAATGATTTAAGTGAGATTCTAAAGGTTAGAAGATTGAAGCTACAGGAGCTTCAGCAAAGTGGAAAGGACCCCTTCGAGATCACAAAATATGATGTGTCACATCATTCAAATGAGATTATTGACGGATTTGAAGCATTGGAGGGCTCTTCTGTCTCTGTTGCCGGCAGGCTTATGTCAAAAAGGGGCATGGGCAAGGTTAGTTTCTGCGATTTGCAGGATCGCGGCGGTAGAATACAGCTTTATATAAAGGTTGACGATATAGGGGAGGAAGAGTATTCAGAGTTTAAAAAGTCAGATATTGGTGATATGATAGGTGTTAAGGGAACAGTGTTTAGAACTAGAAGAGGGGAGATATCCATTAAGGCGGCCGGTATTATTCTACTGGCAAAGTCTCTACTGCCATTACCCGAAAAATGGCACGGGCTGAAGGATGTTGACTTGCGTTATAGGCAGAGATACTTGGACCTGATAATTAATCCCGATGTGAAAAAAAACTTTATCACCAGAAGCAAAATTATTACTGAGATAAGAAGATTTCTTGATGATAGAGGATTTTTGGAGGTTGACACGCCGATTCTAAGCACGATTCAAGGAGGTGCGACGGCTAAGCCATTTATCACGCATCATAACACTCTTGATCTGGATCTCTACCTTAGAGTAGCACCTGAGTTATATCTGAAACGCCTTATTGTCGGTGGCTTAGAAAAGGTCTATGAGATGGGCAGAATGTTCAGAAATGAAGGTATGTCTATTAAGCATAATCCTGAGTTTACAATGATGGAGGTTTATGAGGCATATACTGATTATAATGGTATGATGGAGCTGACCGAAGCACTTATCTCAACTGTGACCGAAACAGTACTGGGTACAACCAAAATAACCTACCAGGGTCATGATATCGACTTAACCCCGCCATGGAATAGGATGACAATGCATGATGCTGTTCTTAAATATTCCGGAGTTGACTTTGATGCTATCGAAAGCGATGAGGATGCACGTAAAGTTGCAAGCGAGAAGCACCTGCATGTGGATTCCAATATGACAAAGGGTGAGGTAATGAGTCTTATGTTTGAGGAAATGGCTGAAGAGCACCTGGTTCAACCAACCTTCATTATGGATTATCCGGCTGAGATATCGCCTCTTGCAAAAAGTAAACCGGATAGACCTGAGCTGACAGAGAGATTTGAACTGTTTATAACCGGAAGGGAAATGGCTAATGCATATTCGGAGCTGAACGATCCAATTGATCAAAAAGAGAGATTTCTCAAGCAGGTTCAAAGGAGAGAGGCCGGTGATGAAGAGGCAAATATGATGGATGACGATTACGTTAATGCACTGGAATATGGTCTGCCGCCTACAGGTGGATTGGGTATCGGTATCGACAGACTGATTATGCTTTTGACGGATTCATATTCTATTAGGGATATCTTGCTTTTTCCCACGATGAAGCCGAAGGATTAGTAGGACACAGTAAAAATAAAAGCCACAAGCCAAAGGCAAGGGCGTTTAGCAATAAATGAGTGAAAGCAGCAGCGATGGGGAGGTGGAGCGCAGGTATGACAAAAAAGGAAGCTCGAGAAATTCTTAGGGTTACCAAAGAAACGAGCAAGCAAGAAATTGAGAGGAAATATGCCATATATATTAGAAGGCACAGGATGGAGGTTGAGCAGGCGAAAGCAGCGGCAAGGCAGAAGTTAGCTGAGGCTCAGGATCTTGCAGTGGATACAACCGACACCACCAATTTTGATGCAACGCCCACAGCCGACACCCCCGGGCAAAGCCCCACAGCTGTACAGGATAAAGAGAACAGGTCAACGAAATACGACTTTGATCAGATTACACAGGCCTATAATGTTTTAATGGGATATGAGATTACAGTGAAGGAAGAACCGCCAAGTAAGGTAGCGCCATTACTGGAGAAAGTAGGCATAGATGAAAAGAAAGCAAAAAACTTTTTCTTCTATTATAAATATCATATACTCATTGGCATATTACTTATAATAGTTACCGTGTTTACAATAAGGGGATGTGTTAAAAGGGTAGATCCTGATTTTAATTTAGCATTTATCGGATGGTTTGATTACAGTAGTGCATCGGAGGATTTGATCCAGAGCATTAAAGCAAATGTGCCTGAAATACTGGAACCTGGAATCGATGGAGCTCATATAGCGGATGACAGCTCTGGGGAGCAGGAATATGCTATGCATATGAAAGCCACTGTTCTTGTCATAGCAGGAGATATCGATGTGTTCATAATGGATAAGGCTTGTTTTGAAACATATGCAAAGCAGGGAGCTTTTATGAGCTTGGATGAAATTGCCCCTCGGCTTGGGGTGGATCCGGAGGAGAATGGGGAGCTTATTGTCAGAATCGAAGATGACTCACTAGAAACTGAGGAGGGCTCGCCCGAAGCATTGGAATCTTCGCAGATTGAGCAGGAGGAGCATCTTTACGGGATCGATGTATCAGACAGCACTGCTATGAGGCAGTCAGGAGTCATAGGAAAAGAGATGATAGCTTCAATATATGCTGGCTGTGACCAGCTAGATAAAGCAGAAAAGCTAATACAGTTTTTGGTGAAGTAATGCTATGATTTACATAAATGCGATAGATAGGAGGAAAGTCAATGTCAAGCGAATTGATTATGGCTCAGGTAGAATCTGACCAGGTAACAAAGGTGGCAGTAAGCGGCGAAATAGACATATACACTGCCCAACAATTCAAAGAGAGGCTCTATCAAATTGTGGACAGCAGCACAAAGGATCTTGTTATAGACTGTAGCGATTTGAATTATATTGACAGTACAGGTCTGGGCATATTTGTCGGGGCTTTGAAAAAAACAAGGCTTACTGATAGGAGTATCAGCCTTGAAAATATCAGAGAGAACATTAGGAAGCTATTTAACATTACTGGCCTGGACAAGCTTTTTATAATTCGGTGAAGTAGTAAAAAAAGGAGCGGAATAAGATGGAGTCACAGGATAAAATCATTTTGAAACTGCCTTGTAAACCCGAATATGTCAGTGTGGCAAGGCTTACTGTATCGGGGATTGCCAGCAGAATGGGTTTTGATATTGAGACTGTAGAGGATATTAAGGTTGCGATATCGGAGGTCTGCAACAGGATTATTGATGTGGCCAGCTCATCTGACAGACAGTATGAGGTTTGGTTTAATATAGGTGCGCAGAAATTGACGATTTGTTTTAACTCGGACATTGAGCGAATCGACTGTATGTTTAGTGATGACGAGGAAGGTCTTGGGGTGGCTATAATCAACGCATTTATGGATGAGGTCGAGTATTGCCCTAAAGGGAAGAGTTATATTTTATCCATGGCAAAATACAATGAGGTGATAACCTGCAATGGATTATAATCGTGAATCAACTGCAGTAAAGAATCCAGATGATAACGATACTCTTTTTGCCAGATATATCGTTGACAGAGATGTTGCCATCAGAAATGAGATTGTTAGCAGACATTTGTATCTTGCAGAAATCATATCAAGAAAGTTCTTAAACCGCGGAGTAGATTATGATGATATCTATCAGGTGGCTTCTGTTGCATTGATTAACGCCGTGGAGCGTTTCAACCCTGAAAAAGGGTTTAAATTCGTAAGCTTCGCTACGCCAACAATTATTGGTGAAATAAAAAGGTATTTCCGTGATAAAAATGCTGCAATCAGGATACCCAGACGAATTTATGAGGCCTATCAAAAAGTGAACATTGCAAAAGAACGGTTATCTCAGAAACTTAACAGAAATCCAAAAGCTGATGAAATTGCGGAGTTTCTAGAAATTAGAACTGAAGCTGTGCTAGAGATTATTGAATCATGGAATGCATATAACATGCAGTCCTTCGACCAAAATGTTTACAACGACGACGATCTGGAGTTGTATGAAACCATCGGGGATGAGGATGCCACTTTTGAAAGGATTGAAAACAGAGACTTCTTGGAGAAGAGCCTCGACAAGTTTAATGAGGTTGAGAGAGAGTTTATTCATCTTCGATATTTTAATAGAAAGACACAAAAAGAGATTGCAGAAAGAATAGGCGTATCGCAAATGTATATTTCGCGCCTGGAACGAAAGGTGCTTGAAAGGTTTAGGAAATTGCTGCCCAAATAGGGCGTTTTGGACATAAAATATAAGTAATGGTTCTCAACAAATAGTTCATTGCATTACATTATGTTGTTTATTAATAATCAGTGGGGGGTAAGTTACATGTATAGATTGCATCTGCGCATCATGTGAGGCAGGGGAGCATCGTGGCAGATAATAATTCATGTATCGATACATAAAGGGCGTGGAGAGTTTGAAAAGGCTTAATGCATATAAGAGCCTTGTTCCCAGTAAAATAGGCAGCATTAAAATGGTTGTAGGAGATCTAATTTGTAATCTTGAGCAATGCTTTGGTGCACTTGATGATTGTAGCTTATTTGAATTAAGGGTGATACTAAATGAGCTACTAGTAAATGCTATCAAGCACGGGAATAGGGATGATGAAAATAAGAAAATTAAAATTGATGCTAGTATAGTAGATCATAGGGAACTGTTAGTTATTGTCGAAGACGAAGGGCGTGGATATGACTATGATCATCTTTGCGATATTATCAGCCCTTTTTGCGCAGAAAAGAAACCATCCGATGTTTCTGAATGTTCTGAATGTGGGAGAGGCATTTTAATCATAAAAAGCTTATGTGACAGTGTCCAAGTTAATGCGAGGGGAAACAGGACTGTCATTCTTAAAAGGATATCAAAAGCCAGCGTAAAGACAGATTGATTATTGTTTTAGTCTGTAGATTCACAATAAAGGTGGTAAAAATTAAATTAAAAAAGTGGTTGACAATGTGATTACATCGTGATACTATAATTAAGCCGCTCAAAACGGCGGCGCCCGAAGAAGCCTTTATACAGGCGGGACAGCGGGTAAACGTAGTGATT
>CAYOKA010000050.1:0-14940 GCA_964404395.1 uncultured Oscillospiraceae bacterium
AGCACTTCTGTTTTTACCATATAACAATTTTCATAGCATGTCAATACCTTCTTTGTGTTTCGCAATAGCCAAAGAAATACTGCCTTTCCCTCTATATAATGCTACACATAATATTATTTGCAATTACAAAATTCTTATACCTTTACAAATATATGCATGCGGGAGTGTTGACAAATGGCATATCTATGTATATAATAGTGCTTGGTAAAACGTTTAACGAGGTGTGAATATGGCCGTAACTGTAAAAGATATTGCTGAAGCAGCTGGTGTATCAATCACTACCGTATCGCTTGTATTAAGCGGGCGCAAAAGTCGTATTTCAATGAAAACACGAGAACGGGTGCAAAGAATCGCCAAGGAGCTTGATTATCAGCCAAATCACCTCGCCCGCAGTCTAGTCACGCGTAAGAGTCAGACTATCGGATTGATTATTCCTGATATAAGCAACTTATTCTTCTCTGAGCTTGCAAAGGGTATTGAAATGGAAGCGCAGAAAAATAAATATAATATTATCTTCAGTAATTCAAACGAGGATGGAAATGCAGATATAAAAAATTTCAGGCTTTTATTGAATAAGTCTGTTGACGGATTGATTATTGTTCCTTCAATAAACAAGGGTGAAAAAAACTTAATTTCAGAATTTAATCATATTCTGTCCAGTCATAAGCTGCCTGTGGTAATCGTTGACCGTATGCTACCCGGGGTTGAATGCGATTTTGTGACCCTTGATAATCGCGAGGGCGGTTTTATTGCCACAAAGCATCTCCTGGACTTAGGTCACAGGAAAATAGGCTGCATCACAGGCCCCAAGGATTTAGCGAGCTCGAAGGCACGTTATCGCGGCTATTGTGATGCATTGGCCATGTTCGGAGTCCCTGTTGATGAAGATCTGGTTTATAACGGTGATTATCGTCTTTATTCAGGTGTCGAAGGTGCTGAGATATTAATTAATCGCAACGTTACCGCTATATTTGCATGTAATGATATGATGGCCTGCGGGGCTTATCGGCAGGCATGTATTATGAACAAAAAAATAGGTTCTGAGCTTTCACTTGTGGGCTTTGATGATATCCCCTTTTCAGAGATGCTTGAACACCCGCTGACAACAATACATCAACCGGTCTATGATATCGGTAAAAACTCTTGCAGAATGCTAATGGATATCCTGGACGGCGCTAAACCAGGCATCCACAAAATTAAGTATTCCCCTACTTTGATCGTTCGGTCGACTACAGCCGCCCCTGCAATCGACCCTTAATCTACCGCTACAGCCTGTCCTCCATGGTTCTTAGTGCTCCTGGCTTGCATAAAAATCACTAACAGTCTTAAAAAAGGCATCAATATTTTCCCACTTGCTTGCAGGCGGTATGTCACATCCTGAGGATATTACAAAGTTCTGATATTCAGAGCACTCGGACATGATTCGCTGTGTTTCTGCCCTTATTGACTCCGGTGTGCCATTGCAAAACTGTGCAGAGGGATCTACATTTCCCATAACCACAATATCTCTCGGTATTTTCCCGAGCATCTCTTTCATGCTAATTGAATTACCAAAATGATAGGCAGCCGCGCCTGTATTCAAAATCGAGCTTATCATTTGTATCGTATTGTCACCGCAATTGTGGTATATTACAATGAACTCATCATCCTGCACAGCATCAACAATTTTTCTAACATATGGCTCCGAAAACTCAACTGCCATTTCGGGCGAAAGCAAACCGGTTAAGGGCTCAGCAATAACGACTCCGTTAGCTCCCACCTCTTTGTATGCTTTTATATACTCAATTAAGAAGCTTGTGACTTTTTCCATTGTCTTATGAACACAATCCGGCTCAGTGTAGCATTTTACCAACGCTTCGGTAACATCCAGCAATCTTCCCGCAAGTGAAAAGGGTCCGATTACTCCTGCAAATACAGGCCTGTCTGTAATCAACTTACAGGTCTTTTCAATGGCTTTGATATATTCTCCTGTCCGGGCTGTACCAACAGCGGGTATCTTCAGAGCATCGGCATCCTCCTCGTCGTTGACGATAGAACCCATAACGGTTGGTATTTCAAAATCGGAAAATCTTATGGTTGAACCAAAGGCTTCCGCTTCAACGGATAAATCCATCATGCTCACAGAAGCTGCAGAGTCCACCCTATCTGCAACCATTTTCATCCCCTTTGCCTGCAGGTCGCTATTTGAAGTCAATTCCTTAACAGTAATACCCATCAAGCTGACGCAGGGAAATGAAAGCACCGGCATTGCTTTTTTTACTTTTGAATCCCTCAGGTTTTCCAGCCAAACACGCATATCCATAAGTTGATATCTCCTTTTGATGACATTTTCATAAGTCCTTTACAATACCTTTGATAAGACAGCTTTAACCGTTTATCAAAATATTCTATCTACTATAAAATATACTATGTATAATAGCTGTTTTCTTGTAATATTTTCAGAATTTTAGTATTTCATTATCCCATTATTCAATTACGTCTATTAAGGCACAAAGCAAAACCAGTGAACAACTTTTTACGGTCATCCACTGGAAAAGTATATCTATATTTCATTTTGCCTGAGCTTAATCCAGATTATTGCTGCTTTATATCGCCGGAAGCTCAATCTCAATCTCACGGCCCAGCTGTGCTGACTTCATGATACCATCAAGAATCGCCTGATTGTAAAAGATCTGACTTGAAGGCACGGGAGCCTCACCATTTTCCCTTATTGCATCGGTAAAGGAGCGCAGCTTCTTATAGAAAAGTCCACCGAAGCTATCATCCTGAGGGCACAGCGGTATCTCAATATCCACCTGCTGGCCTGCCACGTCCTTGTATAGCTTCATAGGTCCGCCAACCGTGCCGTTCCAGCACTCCGTAGACGGAATTCTGAGCGCACCCTCTGTGCCCATAATAACAGTGTCACCGGGCGTATCCAGGTGCATTGCCCATGCAATCCTGAAATCCAGCACTATATCGCCTTCAAGACGGATAAATGCCGCCGCAAAATCATCCACATCAAATCTGGCGGCATCCGGTGGATTATTATATTTTGGGTTAGTCCCGAAATAATTGGATTTATAACCCGATACGGTAAGCGGCTTCGGGTAATCAATAGCATTGAGAACCATGTCGAGGGAATAACAGCCGATATCTCCCAAAGCACCAATCCCTGCTGTACTCTTTTCTACAAATGTGCTGTTGGGGATACCTCTTCTTCGGCCGCCGCCGGTTTGAATATAGTACACCCTGCCCAGCTCTCCTGACTGAACGATTTTCCGGATCATCTTCATGTTATCGTCCATGCGGGGCTGAAAGCCGATGGATAAAAGCTTGCCGCTTTCTCTTTCTGCACGGATGATATCGACAGCCTCTTCCATATTGACACACATGGGCTTTTCCAGCAAAACATTAACGCCTTTTCTCAAAGAATCAATAGTACATTCTGCATGGGTGGTATTATATGTGCACACACAAACCGCATCAAGGTCTTCCGCCTCAAGCATAGCCTTATGATCGGGATAGCACCTGACATTCGGAAGCCCATACCTTCTAAAGAATTTCTCCGCCTTACCCGGCACCAAATCAGCACCTGCGGCAATTTCGACATCAGGCATCTGTTTCAGGCTTTCCACATGTGCTTCTGCAATCCAGCCGGTTCCGATGATTCCGAATTTCAATTTCTCTATTTTATCATCAATGACCTTTTCTTCAGCAGGCGGTGCAAATTGGTTCAATACCTTATCTGACATCATTTCATCTCCTCAATACTTATTTTTAGCATACTGCTTACTCATTCTTTATGTTCACATTATAAGGCAACAGCTCGTCATCTCTGTTGCCTCCTCATAAGCTCTTTAAGTACTTGATGCTAATCTCGGCACATTCGAAGGAAGTCCTACCCTTTGACGGCTCATCCTGCTCCACGACAACCCATTGGGCACCTGCATCCTCGCAGGCTTTAAGGATTTCAGGGAAGTTTTGTGCGCCAAGCCCCAGCGGACGGAATTCGAAAATATCTTCAGCCATATCGTCCTTCTTCTCATCCATCTGTTTCTCATCCTCAATGCCAATCAGATCATACATCTTCTCTGGTTTTTTGCCCGGCATAACAAAATCCTTGAGATGGACAACGGGCGAACGGCCTACATATTTCCTTATATATTCGGAGGGATCTTCCCCTGCAACATTAACCCAGCAGGTATCTATTTGCGTTTTCAATAAATCACCAGGGACTTTATTATAAAGAATATCTAATGCGTATACGCCGCCGATTTTTTTGAATTCAAAATCGTGATTGTGGTAAAGCAATGTCAATCCTGCCTTCTTCGCCGCTTCACCAATGATTTCAGCTCCTGATATCACCTCGGTGAATTTCTCCTCTCCGGGGCGGTATTCGGGCAAAAGATATGGGATTGCAATATATTCGCAGCCTATTTCAGCATATTCTCCCACCAGCTTTTCGGGGTCGGCTATAAGGTCAAGAAATGGAACATGTGCCGATAATGGAACTAAACCGATTTGTGATAGAATATCCTTGACCTGTGCCGGTTCGTAGCCGTAAAGACCTGCGAATTCCACTCCATCATACCCCAGAGCTTTAGTCTTCCGGAGCGTCTGGACAAAATCCTTTTCCAGCTCATCGCGAACAGAATACAATTGTAATGCGATTGGAAATGACATAGATAGTTCCTCCTATTCAATTAGAGTCAATAATCTGGGCATTTTGCGTTGTCTTTTGAGTTTCGTAGTTGAATAAAATTGAGGTTACATCGCAAAAGCCTTATGTGTGATTTACAATTGTATTTTAGGTTAAAAAGTGTTATAATTCAAGTCAAAACAGTAGGTTTATTAGACAAATATTGATGTATTTCTGCTTAACTAAAATCGTATGAGGATTATTTATGAAGTTTTTTTATGAAGACAAGGGTCAGTCAATACGTGCGGAATACAATTACGGCTTAGCCTTTGGAGCGCATCTACATAATCACATAGAGCTTGTATATATGATAGAGGGAAGCGCAACAGCGATTGTAGATTCACTTAAATGTGTTGCTTACGCAGGTGATGTAATTATTGTTTTCCCCAACCAAATACACCAATATCAGAAAATAGATCATGAGAAGTGCTTCTTGAGCATATTTCCACCCGATCTGTGCCCGGACTTACAAAATATTCTCAAATATAAGCTTCCGGTCTCACCGATAATTAAGAATGTTTCTGCTAATAAAAGAGTACTCCCGCTGATTGAAAATATAGTTGAAACGCAAGCAAACACCCCCCCCTTCTACGACACGCTCATCAAAGGTTATTTTTTGGCACTGTTGAGCGAGCTATTTCAGGCGGTTCAATTTACGGAAACGAAATCATCCGACGGAGATACAATAAAAGCCGTTTTAAGCTTCTGCTCCGAGAATTACACGCAAAATATAAAGCTTGAAACGATTGCCCAAGCTTTGCACATTAGTAGAACTTACATTTCGCACCTCTTCTCGGAGAAACTGCATATGGGTTTTAGCGAATATATAGGAATGCTTAGGATATCGGATGCCTGCAACCTTCTTGTGAGCCGGGATATGAGCATCACCGAGATTTCCTATGCTGTCGGGTTTAACTCAACGCGTTCATTTAATCGTCTGTTTTTAAAGTATACAGGTATAACTCCAAGGGAATATAGGAAGGCAGGAAATAACAGGAGGACTGAAACTAATCTTCCATAAAATCATCGTCCCGAGCTGTTTCCTTGATTCGCCTTTTGGATGTTTTTCAGCTCGTGCAACATGCTTTTCAATAGCATATCTTACGCCTGCTGCAATAAATTTTGCTTTGCCTAGATTACTCAAATAATCACACCCTCACCTCTTGTTGTTATCTCCACTCTCTACTTCAACACCAAACATGGCTGTTGCGTCTACCTCATCCAGAATACGTCGGCTCTTCGCTCCGTCTTTGCCGAGCATGTCCTTTGTCTTTTCCCTGATAGCTTCCTTTATTAATTCATCCATTTCTATATCCCTTAGCGTGAAGAACAGTGCAGGATTTTCATCAAGCCTTGCACCGATACCATAAAGTGCAGCAGCCACGTGCTTGCACATGACAGCCACATCGGGGCAGCTACAGCCAAACCTTATTTCCTTTGGAGATGGAAAAATACCGCTTCCTTTTGCGGTAAACAGTTCGGAAAGTGCCTTTGGAAATTTCCCGTCAATCAACTCTTGTAAAGAGTCAATTTTCCCCTCACATGACTTTTTTATCTTTTTCCACACCCTATCCTCGATGGGATCAATTTCGATTACGACATCATAAGGTTTAGCTCTGCTACCCTGCACCTTGGCGTTCACTGTACCCTTATCAATTTTCAGGTCAAGAACCGCACCATTTCTAACATAGGTTCGCCCTCTGTCAATACGGTTTTCATAATCTGAGTAACTCTCCAGGTTGTCATTCCACGCCTTTCCCCACCATGTACGCGCAAGCTTCCTCCCCTGTATTACAACGGGTGAAATGTCCGGGTTTTTCTTTCTAAGCTTCTCAACAGACTTCTGTGCCTTTCTCTTTTTCTCAGCCGCCGATACATATTTCGGGTATCTGCTGTATGACATAGTACATACCTCCTTCGTGTCTGCATATTACCAGACCCATATATTCTAATACCCTTAGATCCTTAGTCAACTAAATTAAGTCTATTATATTTTAAATCCATCAAATTGTCAGTCTAAATAAATTCATCAACTGGCTGTTGTCCATTTCTGTAATCCAGCTTTCGTTGATATCAGGCACAATTTCCTTCGTCATTTTCAGTTTTTCCTCTATCATCTCGTCAATTTTCTCTTCTACCGTTCCTTTGGTAATAAATTTGTGCACCAGCACATTCTTACTCTGCCCTATTCTGAAAGCCCTGTCTGTTGCCTGGTTTTCAACCGCAGGGTTCCACCACCGGTCAAAGTGTATCACGTGGTTTGCAGCTGTGAGATTCAGCCCAACGCCACCGGCCTTAATGGATAATACCATAAATGGCACATATTCGTATCCCTGGAATTTTGCAACAATGTCCTTACGCTTGGCAACCGGCGTCCCTCCATGTAATACCAACCCCTTATGCTGGAATATCGTTTGAAGAAATGCCACCAGCGGTTCTGTTATCTCCCTGAACTGCGTAAACACAATGACACGCTCTCTTTTTTCATAGATGGTTTCACAAATTTCCCTCAATCGTTCGTACTTGCCACTTTCACTCTCTGCATAGGCGCTCTGTCCAAGGTAGTGATCCGGATGATTGCATATTTGTTTAAATTTTATAAGTGCAGCAAGCACAAGACCCTTACGTTCAATACCTTCAGATGCTTCCAGCTTTCGTTGGAGTTCACTCACCAGGGAACTATACAATGCGGCCTGCTTCCTGGAAAGAGAAGAGTAGGTTTTCATCTCTATTTTTTCAGGCAAATCCGCAATAATGCTCTTGTCCGTTTTCAGCCTTCTCAGTATAAATGGCGATATCATTCGCTTCAGTCTTGCATAGCCCTCGTTACGCTCCTTCAGCTTTTGCGTAAATTTGGTAAATTCTTTTGCATTTCCTAAAAGACCTTTATTCAGAAAATCAAAAATTGACCACAAATCCGACAGTCTGTTTTCTACCGGTGTTCCTGTCAACGCAATCCTGCAGCGAGCCATTAGTTGCTTTGCAGCTTTGGACTGCTTTGTTCCGGGATTTTTAATTGCCTGTGCCTCATCTAGCACAACCGTGTCCCACTCGGTTTCTTTTATCCACTCCAGCCTTTGCAGCATACCATAGGTTGTAATATATATTCCTTCGCCCGGTTTTTGGATTTGTGTAGAGATTTCCCCTTCTTTAGACCGTTCCCCATTCTGTGAATGTATCACGTAATACTTCAGCTTAGGAGCAAATCTTGTAATTTCTGATGTCCAGTTCCCAATCAATGAGGCTGGAATAACCAGCAAAACCTTCTCCTTTTTTTCCATCCGCGTATTGTTCAGTAAGGCTATTACCTGGATAGTTTTTCCAAGTCCCATATCATCCGCAAGGCATGCTCCCAGACCCAGTGACTTCATGGTATGAAGCCATGCGACTCCTTTTTGCTGGTAGGGCCTGAGCTTGGCATTAAAATCCGATCCCCAATCCACATGCTCCAGGTTATCCGGCCTTTTAAGCTGCGACAGGACTGTTTCAAGCCATTCTCCATTGCTTACCTCCACCTCGCAGATGTCCTCATCAATATTAATGATTTTTTCTGCTGAGAGTTGCAAGCGCATGGCTTCCATCATAGTTAAATTCCCTTGATGTGCTTCTTTTTGAGCACGTTCATATGCTGCAAGAGTTTCACGGAGCCGTTCCGCATCTACCTCCACCCACTTGCCTTTAATGAATGCCAGCCCCTCTGTTTCCGATATAAGCTTTTTCAGTTCTTCAGCAGTAATCGTCTCTCCTCCCAGCGACAGCTGTATATCAAAATCCACCAACGCGTCAAGCCCCACATGTGAAGGCGCTTTTGTCCCAATATTAATAGATATCTTGAGCGATTCGGATTTTTTTCTCCACCAATTGGGTATCCTGCAGAGAATACCGGCCGATTCATACATGGGCACTTCCTTTAAAAAGGTGTGAGCTTCATCAGGATAGAGCCCTATCGGGTGGAATATCTCTCCCGTATCCAGCAATCCGGATATAAACTGACTATGCTGCGCCGCCCTGTTAACAGTAGACAACAGTTCAAGCAATTTTTTGCTGTCTTGCCCATATTCCATCAGAGCATTTTTTAGAGGTAGATGTCTACCCTTCCCGGTTTCGGAGGGTTCCGCCGCATAGGTAGCAAGAAACGCAAAGGGGTAATCCTCCTTCTTGCTTTCCACAAGATGAAAATATACCTTGCCGGCAAAATGAGTGTCGGGGTTTTTACTGATAAAATATTCTGCTACCGACCCATCGAACTTTCTTATCTCATTGCAAAAAGCTACATTCAGCTTGTCCCAAACATGGGCGATCCATGCTCCATCAAGGTGCTCCGCACCAATAATAAATGGAGCTTCTAAAAGCAGTTCTTCCTGCTTATCAGGCTCCAATACCGCTTTTACCCTATCGCGCAGCGTTTCCAAATCCGGATTTTTTGTAAGGCAGCTCACAAAGGCTGATGCTATTCTAGACAGGTATTCGACTGATTCTGAAATCGATACTGTTTTTTTGACTGTTCCCAACATAAGCAAAGCTGCTTCACGATTCGATAGATATGTATCGTAAATACATTGCTGAAATTCAATTCGAGCTTGCTCAATACTAAAATCAATGCTGCTTTGTTTATTGCAGCTATCCTGCCGCTCAATATCATTACTAATATATTGCCAATCAAGTGCATACCCGCCTTCAGGCTCAATGATGGCAATTAATTCTCTATCTGAAAGAGCTGCTTTGCTGTTTGGAGGCTTTGTGCCCATTAATGTTTCCTCATGCTTTCCCCTGGTATCCGGATATTTCTCAATATATAATACCATATCCGGCGGGAATAAAGGAAATACCTGCTTAGGTAAGGCCTTTGCCCTAGCTGCTGAAAATCTCCCTGAGCGGTGCCTCCAGGCTTTCAAAGTAATAGGACTGCGCCACTTCATCCATTCTATATGTGGTGTGGAAGTCAATGCCTAAGTCCTTAAAGCCATAAACAAATACGGTCTTTTGTTCGGGGTCGATTACCCAGAATTCCCTGACCCCGGAAACCATGTAGATATTTAGCTTGTCAACCATATCTCTGGAGCGGGTGCTGGGTGAAAGGATTTCTACAACCAGTGTAGGCGTCCCCATATATCGGCCCTTTTCGTTAACCTTTTCCTCCAGGTCACAGGCAATCAATAAGTCAGGCTGCATGACATCCGGATTCTTAAAATCCTTTTTAAAAAAGTGCACGTCAAAAGGGGCGTAAAAAACCTTGCATGCCTTTCCTTTTAAATAATTTCTATATATAGTATACAAATTACCAGAGATCTCCTGATGAAATGCGCTGGGAGATGACATTATTATAATTTCACCGTTGATGTATTCCATGCGAAGGTCGCTCTTTTCATAGATCTCCATGAACTCCTCATAGGAAACCTTTTTTCCTCCGTATTGATAATCGAGAGCATTTTCCTTGACTGTAAGATATCTCTCAATATCCGTAACATAAGGTGTGAGACGAATGGCCTTCTTGCCATTTTTCGAGACAATCACTTCCTGATCCTCACTGGCAATATCCAAGTACTTGCCGAGGTTTGATTTTAGCTCAGTAGCTGTAATAACAGGAGTATCTTTCTTCATGCCTGCACCGCCCTTCCATAAATCATACGATAAATAATATTTACCGTACGATAATTATATCATATCGTACGGTTGGGTGCAAGTAGTAGATCGCACTGCTAACTTTTGCAAGTAATGGGGTGCGATTACAGTAAAAAATCCTTATTTTAGCTCATTTTGTTGTAAATCGTCTATAAAATAAGGCTTTTTCAGGCATATTTCTTCCCATTAGTTGAAATTTTCAGCATTGGGCTATACCTTAGCCAACTTATCTCGCCTTGGCAGCTACTGTATAGAGGGTCTTGCCCGCTAAAACATCGCCAATTGCTCGGGATCCAGCCAGGTGACCACATCCTCGTCCTCCTCAGCCCGAACATCCTTCACCACGACCCTCATCCGGCCATCCTGTAGAATATCCTGGTTGAGCAGGTAACTAACGCCGAAGCGGGAGGTGATTTCCCTGGGGATTCTGTGACCGGGGGCAATCAACTGGATGTCGTTCTGCTTCATTATTTTGAACATGGGATCCCATAGATAGACAGCCGAGGTAGCTCCAAAAGGGTTATCCGCAATGATGACCTTTTTGGTCCGTACTGCGGTATTGGTGATAGACAGCATTCGTATAAAAGAAATAAGACATGCGGCAAAAATGAAGTAAAGAGAATTGTTCTGTCCTTCGGAGCCGACGGCATGCTCCCAGCGGTAGTATCTGGAGTTTTCCGGTATGCTTTCCACTTTATATAGTCTGACGGCGGCCTTGTCCATATCGGCAATCCTTGACACCAGCTCCTTTGTCGAAAGCAATGCTGCCACGCGCTTTCTGTCGACCGCACCCTCCTCATTCATTTCACGGATAATACTCTCTATATGGTTTTTCATACGCAGCTGCTTTTCATTTCCCTCATATTCAATGAGCTTCAGTTCGACCATATTAATTCGTCTGCCGCCGTATACTTCAATCTTTGACAGCGCATCCAGCTTTTTAAGCTGATTAAGTACAAATTCGGCCCGCTGTACGCAACGCTGCGTAAAGTTTTGCTGGTAGCTTTCAAGCTGCTGAATATCATTGCCGATTTTCTGCATCTGCTCATCTATATTGAGCAGGTACTCGCAGAAAGCATCGTTTCTGGAATGACATTGCGCATAGCTCACCGGTCGGTTGATTTTACTGAGCTCCTCCAGCGGCTCGCGTATTATGAAATCAACTGTTTCAGCCTGAACAGTCTTCATCCGCTCCTCCCATTTTTCAAACTGCCGTTCAACCTCTTGCTGCAGATTATAGTAGGCCTTTTCGAAAGCTCTGTAATCTTCAATTTTCGCATCAGCTTCACTTCCGGTACTCAATACATCATTAGGTATCCGCTCCCGCTCCATAAATGCGCCGAAGTCCTCCGACTGCCTCGTGTTTGCGATAATCTCGCCATCGATTCCGGCTATTTCCCGTGTTATGGAAGCCACACCCTCCTCATAGCTTTTAATCAGCTGTCCGACATACTCCAGCTCGCTTCTATAATTCTCTTCATTCTCATATTGGGGCAGATGATGGGCAGAGTCCTCAGGCATACCGCGCAGGATCTCCTCCAGCTTACCTGCCTCTTCTCTTTCCTTCAGCTCCACAGACTGCACTTTTTGGGACGCTTCTTCCAGAAGCTTTCGATTCTTTTGATGCTCCTCCTTCCCAGTACTTATAGCATCTTCATCGGGAATGAGCAATAATCTACCTGAGGCCTCTTCCAGACTGATCCGTTCCAGATCTTCTCCGTAATCCCTTAATACTCTGGATTTTGAATCTCCAAGCCTGCCCTTCACCTCACCAAGCTCATCCCGCAAGCCGGTTTCCTCCGCCATCCGTCCGCTGACGTCCGCATCAAGCGCTGAAAATTCCGCCTCCAGCTGCGAAAGCGGCAGTTCATTGCCGATGGTCTCAAAGCCCATCAGCTTCTTAATCTGGGTACCAATCTCATATTGTTTCTGCTGAAGTCCTTCAATCTCAGCATCGGCCAACTTTTGCCGCTGCTCATTCTCTGCAACTGCTTCCACCAGCAAACCTGCTTTCTTTCCGACATCCTTCAGTTCTTTCTGCTTCTTACTTAGTATAGCTCTCAGATCCTCCAGCCTTTTAGACATCTCTACGCTTTCTGTGAGTTTGTTTTGTTTCTCTATATACTCTTCCAGTATCAGGCTCAGCTCATCACTTTTTATGCTTAATGACGCTTCCTCGTTTTTTAGCCTCTCCGCCTCACTATGCAGCGATATCAGCTGTTTCGAAAGAGAAGCTGCCTCCTGTTCCAACTCTTGCAGCTTGCTTCTGCGTCTTTCCACCTGTTCCAGGGAATACTGTGTAAGAAAGGCTGTTGCTTCCATCCTGTGGGCTGTCATCTCTGCAATTCTCTTTCCCGCTGCATCAGTCTCGTTTTCCAAGCTGCTTATTCTGTTCTCCGCATCGCGTATATGCTCGGCAAAACAGTTTTCATCTGTCAATAAGCTCGAGAAACTGCAAATATAATGTATGTAATGGTCTTCCTGCATATCTGTGTGTCCATTTTGTAAGCTGCGCAGTAATTCCAGATTGACCACCGGCACAGGATAGTCCGACGGGAAATCAATCTTCAGCCTGTTGCTCCTGAGCTTCCTAAATGAAACATCATCAATAATTACAGAATAGCTGAGGAATGGCATTTCGACTACTGCGGCTTCGCACTGCTCCTGCGCCAAATTGGCAATCCAATCGATTCCGGTCTTTACATACTCACACTTTGTGCTCATCAGCTCCGCCAGTGAAAGGATTTCTTCATTGGGCACATAATAGCCCTTTTCCTCGGATAACTGTTTCTTCTGTTTGATCCTGGCAATCTCTATTTCCTTTTCCAGCTTGTTTAAATTCTCTCTATGCAGTACTAATCCCAGCTCATCTGCATACTCGCTTACAGTTTTCCTGCCAAAGGCCTCAGCACGCTCAGCATATCCGGCCAGCTTCTGTTCATACTCCTCCAGCCATGTCTTCACGGGCAGCGACAGTTCTGCATTCTTACTAATCTCCCCATCTGTCCGAACTGTCTCCAACTCAGTGCTTTGTCTGTGCTCCATGAGGCTTTTCATTCCATCGCGGATAACACTTATCTCCGACTCGACCTGATCTGCCTCCGACTTAAGTCCATCAAGATACTGGGCTGGCGCAAGAACAGCATCCATCTCTCCCAGCCCCATAAAATATGAGTTAATCGAACTTAACTTATCAGTCAGCTCATTCTCTCTTACCCTGAGTTCGCCGGTTTCCTTTTCCAGAATGGATTTATCCCTTTCTGCATCAATTCTCTGTTCAATCAGCCCCTTGTTTTCCTCACCCAAGTCAGCTTTGCTCTTTTTCGCTGCTTTCAGCAATTCCTCGTTCCCATTGTTCAACTGGTCCATCTGATACCGATATTTGCCTCCGACCTCCCTATACTCGGCCTTCAGCGTATCTCCATCCTCCTGTAGGTTCAATAGCCGCTTTTCGATTTTCTTCTGCTTCTGCCGGTCATACCGATATTTCCCATATTCCTCCATAGCAAGAAGTTCATTTAGCCTTTTGTCCGATTCATCCCTTACAGCTGCCAGGCGGTCTCTTTCTGCCTCCAGCTCCAGCCTTTCCCCGGATAGCTTTCTTTTCCTCATGTCAATCAGGCCGGCCTCCAGAAGCCTCTTCATAACCAAGCCCTCATGATAGCTATCCTTATTGAACTTCAGTCTCTGCTCCGCATCGCTGCGTTTATCTTCCAGTGATTCCAACCTAATATCAATGAACCGCTTAATTGCCGCAGCTGTCTGCTTGCGCTCCTCAAATCGCAGATAAACCTGGCTCAGCTCCTCATTCCTTTTGCTGAATTCGCCATAATATTCTTTAATCTTTTCAAATTCACTCATATGGCTCTTAAGCTTCATATATTCATTGAGTCTTTCACGCAGTTCAATGAGCGTATCTGCAAGCAGCAGGCTTTCTCCGCCGCTCTTGTCTCCTTTGTTCATCGCCTCCACATCCTCGATGATTGATATGAATTGATTTTCAATCAGCTTCCTGGAGGTAGTATTATGCCTGAAATAGGATTCAATACTATTTTCTCCGGTATTGATCCCCCTGATGATATTCCATTCCGCCGGTATCAAATGATGACCGGCAATAAATGTCTGATATTCATCAATCCGGTCGAAAACTCTGGCAGGCAGTCCCTTCTGATTCATCTGCTGAATATATTTCCTGATATCGTCAAAAGTGGCATAGATCTTTTTCGGCGCATCTCCTGAAACAAGAGGTAGGGACCTTATACCTGTGATCTTGTTGTCGTTGTAAAATACACACCAGTTCAGGTGCTCAATATCTCCTGATTTGAGGTTTTCATCCTCCTCTGCGAGTTCACCGGGAGCAGATTCTGAAGAGCCTCTTCTTTTTCTTGCGCAAAAACCGGTCATCATATATTTGTATCCGCTTCCGTCCTCCAAAATCCACTCTACTGCCGAATGGGAAGTTCTGTCCTTTCCTCCCTGAAATATCAGGCTTATAGGCTTTTCCTTTCTCAGGTATGATTTTGGCAACACTGTCTGAAGCATCATCTGAAGTAGCAGCGATTTACCTCCGCCATTCTCAAGGTCATAGGTCGTATCCCTTCCTTCGAGCCTCATGAAAAAGTCGTCATAAAATTGAG
>CAYOKA010000051.1:0-14761 GCA_964404395.1 uncultured Oscillospiraceae bacterium
GAGCAGAATATCTGGCGATTGCCTACGGTGGATGAAGCAGTCCGTTCTATGATGCTCCATGGGAAAAATGCAGGCGGAGTATGGGATTCTTCAGAGGGAAAAGCCGCTTATGAACGTACGCCGGATAAAGAATCTCCTCTGTGGGACGTTCATTCAAAGGTCATATACTACTGGACTTCAGATACCTCCACTCAAGATGAGCGCAAGGCGTACATCATTGTGTATCATGGCGGTATATATGCCAAAAGGAAAATTGACGGACAGAGTTATTTGAGCTTCCGTGCTGTGAAGCCAATGGATATAGAGTATTAACCTGATGGTGTTTAAAAGTAGTGGAAGGAGCTACGACTGTGTAATATATGAATGATTCTAACCCGAAGCTTATTGTCAGCAACAACACCGTATCTATTAGTCAAAGCTTAGCGACAATGGATATTAATCTAATCTATTTTGATATTCTGTACAAAATTTGGAGTAGGGGACTGATAAACATCCTTTTCTTGAATTATGTTAACTGATTTGATGGGTTTTAGCCGAAAATCAGTCCCATAGTCGAAAATTTGTACAAAAAGCTAGATAAAAGTGGAAATGAGTTAATCCATGCTTTAGCAAGATGAGGAACTGTCAATGCTCAGGACAGTAGAAAAGGGTCATGGAGTTTAACCCTAAAACGGCTTCAAGATCCCCAGAAAGAATAAATGATTATTATGGAAAAGCTATCGGGCGTATTCCTATATGGGCATTAAAACCTGAGCAGTATAATCATAAAATTATAAAAGCATTCTTTACCGCAGTTGATATAGCTGGTTCAGCCACTATTGATATGATGGAACGATTATGTAGTGAAAAGGAACATCCAAGCTTATATGTGCCTACCTTCAAAAACAATTATTCACAGATGAAAATCGATGGAGCTAAAAGCCATGGGAAAGTTTTTGAAGATGACGGAGAAAATGTATGGCTGTGGAGTGAAGTAGAAGAAATATTACTGAAATACAAATCAAGTTTCTATAGCGGGGAGGGTAAAAAATGAGTAGATTGTTTGACAGCAGCATAAGTATTAATGAAGCATTAGAGAATATAAAAAATGGAAAATATGTTATGCCAGCATTTCAAAGGCAATATGTATGGAGTATGGAACAAGTAGAAAAACTATGGGACTCTATTCTTTTAGACTATCCAATAGCTACTTTTTTATTTTGGCATGTTGATGATGACAACGTTACTTGGGATACATATTTTTGTAATTTTTTATATGATATTACATTCGATAACCGTAAACAGGCTGATACAGTTAATTACGAGCTGAGCAATATAAATATTAATCAAACTGATACAGCAGTACTTGATGGACAACAAAGATTGACTTCATTGTTCTTATCCTTATTTGGAGAAGCTTTTATTAGGCAAAAGTATGCAAGGAAAAGAAATGTTGGTGGCATTGTTACCAAGCTTTTAATCGAGTTAAATAAAAATAAGATAACAGTTGATGAAGAAGAGTATAACAGTAAAAAGTTTGATATAAAATTCAGTGATAAAGTTGGAAAACAAAGTCCAACACAATTTGAAATAAAAAATATAATGGATCCAAAATTTCAAGATGAAAGAACTAGAAATATAGCTATTGAAGAAGCTATTTCAAACGTTCCTACGGATAGTAAGGATTATGCTAGAAACATTTTAAATAAGCTCTATAATAAGATATTTGTAGAAAAGCTAATTCGATATACGGAAATTCATGATATGAAACAAGATGATGCACTTGAAATGTTTGTTAGATTTAATAGCGGTGGTAAGGCACTACGTAAATCTGAAATAACCATGTCTATATTAGAAGCATACTGGCCAAGTGCAAAGACAGAGTTTGGTAAGCTGCTAGTAGATTCTTACGAGGGGTTTGGTACGGATTTCATAATTCGTTCTGCTCTTATGCTTTATGGTGATGTTGTCAAATCAAATATAAATAAAAAGATTGCTGAGGAACTAAAAAACAACTGGAGTGAATTTAAGAAAGCATTCAAAAACCTAGAGAGCACATTAAAAGAAATGAAGATTGAGGTTAGGAGATTTGCAAGTAGCTGGAACGTTTTACTGCCAATTATATATTTTATTTACTACAACCCTGATTTTAGAAATAATCTTGATGGAGTCCGTGCCTATTTAATAAGAGCGGTTTTGTTTACTTATTTCCAATCAGGTACAACCGGGAAGTTGCAGCAAATGAAGAGTAGAATTAATGAAAATGATTATGAAATAACTGTAGAAATGCTTAATCAAATGAATGACTTAAGAGTAACAGATGGAAAAATTGAAGATATATTAAATGAAGAGAAGGGCAGTAGGGTTGCGGGTGAAGCATTGTATTTCCTTAGTTTGAATTGGAGGAATAATCATTTCAAGTATGAACAAGATCATCTTCATCCATTCGATAGATTTGATGGAAGTAAACCTATTGCAGTATCAATGGAAAACTGGAGAAGATGGAGAGGCAATCGTAACAGGCTGGCTAACTTACATTCACTAGAAGGTAGAAGTAATGCTAGTAAAAGTGAAATGAGGCTTGTGGACTATTACAACGACATGAATGATACACAAAAAGAAGAGTTTAGAAAGCAGGCATTTATCCCAGAGGGTGTTTCTCTTGAGTTAGAGGATTTTGAAGATTTTTACGAAAAAAGAAAAGTTATACTGACTAAGAAGATACGTGAGTTGTTAGGGTAAATTTTCGTTTACGCAAGTTTAAATTCAACCTCGTGCAGTAAGAAGTCCCCTACCTCTAAGCTACCATGCTCACAATAGTGAGAGCGTAGGTGGGGGATGAATTACATACTTTTCCACATCCCTAATGGACAAGTCTCCAGTACTGCGACGGAGTCATTCCCGTATGCTGTTTAAAATATTTCGTAAAATAGCTGTTGTCTTCAAAGCCTACTAAATATGCAATTTCAGATGTTTGCAAATCAGTGTGCTCAATCAAATCCTTTGCGTGATTAATTCGAATTTGGGTGAGATAGGAGAATATGGTTTGCCCGTATATTTGCTTGAATATACGATTTAAGTGGTCAAAGGAAATTAAAAACTCCTCTTCGATTCTCTCTCCCGTTATTTTGTTGCTGTAGTTGTTATGCAGATAATGAATCAGTTCGATGGTTTTATTCATACTCCGAGTATACTTGCGGCTTGCTTTTGTCGTATACAGCTGTGTCACATAATCCCGGGACAGCTCCAATAACAGTAAACCGGCAAGGTTTGCTAATGCGGGACGGTATTGCTCCAGCCTTTTAGTGTACTCTGATATCCCCATTTCAAAAAGCTGTGTACAAGGGCTGTTCAGCGATAATGAACCGGTCTTGGACACATAGGTAATCGTATCTGTAGGTAAGGTTTCGGATAATCCATAGCTTATCAGCGAGTTGTGGCGTTTTACAAGAATCTCATCTACCAATTGATTTTCGTCTTCTATCGCTCTGCATAACCCTGTATGGCGGAAATGGACATAAAAGTACTCACAGGAATGTGCCTCAATCCCCTTATGAGGCAAGCCCGGCTCCAGAAGCAGATAATCGCTGCGTGTCATCATATATTTTACTCCGTTTTCCTCGATTGCCATTTTTCCATCTATCATTAGGTAGAGGATGTATTCCTGGACAGTACGTTCAAAGTGCTTCCACGAAGCGGCATACCGTACACGGCCAATCATCCTCACATAAGGTTGAATGCTGTTATCGAGCTTGAACAGCATGATACACCCCCTTGTTTTTACTATGGCTCAAACTCAATCCAGACAGTCGTCCAGATCATTATCGACGGAATCGTAAAGCATACCACTTGACCGCGTTCGGTCTGTTTAAGCGTATATATTATACTCTGTGGCCGCCCGGCATGCAAATCAGGGCTAGCGGCATATATGCCCTTGATTTCATAATCAACCAAAGCTTCGACGAACAAGTTGCTTACAGTCCGCGGCCTTTTCTGAAATCTGTTCCAGAAATCATGCTCAAGGCCTGTCAAATTAACAAGTTGCAGTACATATTTATTATTTGCCCGGCCTATTACCGTCCAAACAGTATTTGCTTCGGGAAAGGGGCTGCAAACCGCTCCGGTAAACTGAAATTCTGTATTGATGCCACCAGCGAACTCTGCGGAAATATCCTCAACCAACCTCATATCCATCAACTCCGACATCCTGACGACATGATCAAGATATTTTTGAAGCTCATTGATAAAGTCGGTTCGCAAAGCTTTGTGCTCAGCATAGTAGGGGTCACATAAGACACAAGCGTTTTCGCCGAGGACCAGTTGTTTCCCGCCGCTGGCATGTATGACCGAATAGGCCAATAATAAGGCGTTTTCTGCAGCCGCAACTTCATCTGGTGTCTGCGCATTCTTGAAGGGGGACATATATGCAGCCAGAATGACTGGCTTTCTTTGTCCCATAATCAAGCCCTTCCGAACAAGTGATACTAAATGCCAATAACGTTCATATGGAGGCCATACCTCAATGTATACAGCGTCCGCCGAGCTTTTGGCCACTGCTTCAACCGGCCAGTTCCCCACGCAATTGAAAATGACGCCCGTATTGGGATTAACTCTTCTCAAGCGTTCTTTGACGTCGTTAATAAGAGTTGAGAATTCGGCGGCAAGGTCGACTGATATACCGGCCGCATTATACGCATCCTTGGGAAATCCGTAAGTGTCCATATGAATACCCATGAATCCTGTCTTTTGCGTTATACCACTAAACTCGGACAAAATATGCTCGCGCCATGGACTGTATTCGCTAACATCCATAAACTGCAGCCATCCGCCAAAACTCATGGGCTGCCCATTCTTACAGTACAATCCCCACTCCTTGTGTTCTTCCCAAAAGGAGTAGGAGGATGCATATATTGCCCCGTATGCCATAGGAGCTATTCCTCCTGTCCTGCACCAGTCCACTTTGCTCAGAACAGCCGAATAGGACAATGCTCTGTCAAGGGGATCGGTATATTCAATCTCGGGCGGAATCAGCGATTCATGACGGAACATCCAGTCGTAAAACTGTACCACATTAAAATGCGCTTTTATGAGCCATGATATATCACTGTCGTCGCCCTCATCCTCTTTAGCAAAATCACTTAAAAAGGCGTAACGAATATGATCTCTCCAGTCATATACAACGTCGAAAGCCGTTGAAATCGAAAATCCGTCAACGATTGCGTCAATTCCATATCCCCCGGTTGCAGGAGGAATCATTCCCTCTTGATATGTAATGGGATCATCAGCCAAGTGTTGAATCGTGATTTGGATTTGTGCACCCTCCGGTGCAGTTACCTGAGCAAATATCGGCTCTCCAAAATAATACTGTGCTTTATTCATTCTAATCTCAAGCTTCATTCCTTTATAGCTCCTTGTATTGCGCCGCCAACGACGAATTTTTTTTGAAAAACAATAAAAAGAATCAAAATGGGTATCTGCATTAGGACAGAAGCCGCGAATATCCACTCCCATCTAGTTGCATGCTGCCCATGCAGGCGCTGAAGCATTATGGGAAGCGTGATGCTGCCCTCATTTCCGCCTAAGATGACCTTTGCACTGAAGTATTCCTCCCATGTCCCCTGTATGGTCATAATGGCCATTGTACCTATAGCTGGTTTTGAAAGTGGCAGCATGATTCTAGAATATATTTGCCTGTGTCCTCCTCCATCAATTCGCACCGCTTCAGCCAATTCATTGGGGACTGACTGAAAGAAATTCCGCAAGAAAAAAGTATTACCACATATGGCTGTACTAACATATAAAAGAATCAATCCGCTTCTTGTTCCTATCAATCCTTCAGGAAACAAAAAAGGTATTTGAATGCCTTTTAAGATAATGCTCTGGGGTATCAGGTTCAAAAAGCCAGGAAGCATGAGCGTAAACAGGTATATCTTGAATAGTGTCTCACGTCCATAGAAGGGAATCTTTGCGAAACCATAGCCTGACAGACTAGAGACAAACACACCGATTAATACTGTTGCCACCGTTATTATAACGCTATTGAGGAAGGATGTTAGGATTGTTTGATTGCCCAGCACATGCTTATAGGCCTCAAGACTAAACCCTTTGGGTATAAATCGCGGCGGGTAGGGAAGAGTATAGGAAAACTGTTCAAAGGAGTTGGAGATCATAAAAATATATGGTGCTACAAATACAAAAAGAGTTACAAGCAGAAAAAACCAAAGTGAAATCTGAAAGATAATTTTTTTTATGGTCATACTATATCCTCCTGTTTTGTCAACCGGTTCATAATCAGTGTCAGTATAAATACCGACAGACCGGTTATTAAGCCTATGGCGGCACCTTGGCCGAACTCGAAAAGATTAAAGGCTTTATCATAAAGCATGTATTGAAGCGTCGAAGTCCTCCCGGACGGATTGCCTCCTGTTAGCTGTAAGACCTGCAGGAAGACGTTAAATGAGCCGATCAGCATATTTACCAGGATAAAGAATGTTGTCGGTTTGACAAGCGGCAGTGTAATGCGCCAAAACATCTTGGCTTGTGAGGCACCGTCTATTTCAGCAGATTCGTAGTACTCACGCGAGAGACCCTGCAATGCAGCAAGATAGATCACCATGGACCAACCGATGTTCTTCCATATTCCCATTAGCCATATGACCGCATTTCCAGTCCATTCCCGCAGGAGCCAGGGTATATAGTTGCCTGATATATGAAGAGCATCGACGATTATGTAGTTGACAAGGCCACGGTTACTGCTGTTGAACAGGTATGTAAAAACAAGGCCTATGATTACCCAGGGCGTTATCACTGGCAGGTAAAGTGCAACTCTGAAGAAGGTTCTGCCGGAGCGCAGGTTATTAATCATAGTGGCAAGCAGTAAACCGAAAAACAGGATAAAGGGAATCGTCACCAGTGCATATAAGAGGTTGTTGCGATATGCGTACAGGATTCGGTATTGTGGGTCTAAAAAGAGCTCCTTGAAGTTGTTAAGGCCGATAAAGGTATACTCTCCTTTCACAATCTGATAATTTGACACCGACAGCCGAAGTGTCAAAAGCATTGGGTAAATGATAAACACAGATGCTAATATCAGGCCCGGCATAACAAAAGGAATAGCGAATGCGCTTTCCCGCATCCGCCGTATCCTTTTTGGATAAGGGCTTCTTCGGTCTATGTTTATTTGCATGTCCATATAGAACACCCTTCCCTCATGTTATTTAGATAGTTCACCGTCAATCTGCGCAGCGGCTGCCTGTAAAGTTTGCTGAACATCGGCGCCACCGGTAAAGATACTCATCATAGCATCGCTCCATATTTGGCCGATTGCACTATCCTGTGGAGACGGAATACGGGCATTCGCGCTTTCGAGCTGCTTAATGTAAACTGACCAGACGGAGTCATTCTTAACTGCATCATTTTCAATAGCGCTCTTAATAACTGGGATTTGACCGACTGAAAGCATCTCTAATTGAACTTCCTCGGAAAGCAGAAATTGTGTAAATGTCCATGCAGCTTCTTGCTGCTTGCTCTGTTCAAAGATAACGATGTTCTCGCCGCCTACGACCGATGCACTTTTTCCCTTATATGTCGGAATAAGTGCGGGAACAATGTTTGATTCGGAGAAATCCCTATTGGCGCCGAAGTACCACGGGCCTTCAAAGAACATCGCATATTCGGACTTAATCCCGTCCCATGCATCCGCCGTACCGTCCACATCACGGATTGTGAACACTTTGTCACGGTTCAATTCAAGCATTTTGTTTATTGCAGCAACACTGGCAGCGCTATCCAAATAACCAGATGCTTTTGTGAAACCGTTATCGGTCAGAACGCCGCCAAACAACCAAAAATACGGATATAAATCCCAACCGCCCACACCGGAAACATTGAGCTTGAACTGACCGTCTCCGTTTGCCTTAACTGCGTCAATAAAAGCTTCCATAGTGGTCGGAGGCTCTGTCAATCCAAGGCTATTCATTACGTCCATGTTCATAACAGCCGCTTTGCAGTTTGTGTCCAAGGGCAAACCATAGTATTTACCCTTGAACAGGTTCGTTGATAAGGGACCAGAAAGAACGCTGTCCTTAAGTGAATCAAAGCCGGATAGCCCATCCATTGCGATAATACCACCCTGTGAGGCGTAAGCAGCTGTGTTTGTAATGTCCACACGGGCAACATCCGGCACCTGACCCGTCCCGAAAGCCATAATAATCATTTGGTGGAACTGTCCACCGTCCTGCCTTACGCTTTCGACCGTAATCTCGGGATGACGGGACTTGAACAAGGGAAGAACGGATTCATTAAAAAATATATCCTCAGCGTCACCATATGTATGCCAGTAAGTAATTTTCGTTGGTTCCGAATTGTTGGAAGATGGTGAGTCAACAGATCCGGGATCTGATTTAGAAGTCGACGGAGTCACATTAGTAGGCGATGAAGATGTGCAGCCTGAGAGCGTTACAGTTAGAAGGATGCAAGCAATAGCGAAAATAGCGATAAAGCGATTTCTGTATGCCGTCATATGAATACCTCCTATTATATTATTGTGTATCCATTATATACATGGTGCGATTAATACACAATGAAAACAAAAGTGAATAATGGTAATCTAGCGATATTTTACCAAATGCTCCTAAGACCTCCGCCTCTATAGGAGCAACCAGCTCTACCTTAATATCCTCGTTTTCAACAGACAGACCCTTCACTTCATTTTTCCACGGCTTGGCACCTTTTAGATATACATTACCCTCACTCCAGATTGGCAGGTGGCCAAAATGAGCTTATAAATTGTTTAGATTTACAGGATATTACTCCTGACGTAACTATTGTATAATATGATTGCCAATAATTCATCACTTATCTATTAAAATCAGTAATTCACAGAGTATTTTGTTCAAGTAAGTATTGACATGTGGATGTGAAATGGTTAGAATATTACTTGAATAATTGAACACATGTTCAAGTATTCAAGTAATACAATTTATTGAGGTGATTATATGGAGCGTAGTTTGCAGGGTGCAGAAAGATGCGATTGTGATGTAATCCATGAGGATGTAGTAAATAACGTAAAAGGCAAAATGCCTCAGGAAGAAATTCTCTATGATCTCGCAGAGTTATTTAAAATTTTTGGAGATTCTACAAGGATTAAAATACTGTGGGCTTTATATGAATCTGAAATGTGTGTTTGTGATATTTCTTTTCTGCTAAACATGACACAATCAGCAATATCTCATCAATTAAGAGTTTTGAAGCAAGCTAACTTAGTGAAGAGCAGAAGAGAGGGCAGGATTGTGTTTTACTCCCTGCGGGATGAACATATAAAGCAAATCTTTGATCAAGGATTAAGTCATATTGTTGAAGAAGACTAAATAAAGGACGGTTAATATGTGTAGCAAAAAGCAAATAACTAGACTTATAATTGGCGGTGCACTGTTTGCAGTAGGGATAATTTTTGATTTCCAGAGCTGGCTGGAATTAACTATATTTATAATAAGCTATATCATAGTTGGCGGAGAGGTCGTATTACGGGCAATAAAAGGTATTGTTAGAGGGCAGGTGTTTAGTGAGCACTTTCTTATGAGTGTTGCTACAATAGGTGCTTTCTTTGTTGGTGAATATCCCGAAGGTGTAGCTGTCATGCTGTTCTATCTGCTTGGTGAGCTTTTTCAGGATATGGCAGTGGGTCGTTCCAGAAAATCAATAAGCTCATTAATGAATATAAGGCCTGACTATGCAAACCTGAAAGCAGGAGATGAGCTGAAAAAAGTGTCTCCTGAAGATGTAAATGTTGGTGATATTATAGTTATAAAACCCGGAGAAAAGGTTCCGCTGGACGGCAAGGTCATAGAAGGAATCTCAATGGTTGATACATCTGCATTAACAGGTGAATCCCTTCCACGTGAATTGGAGCCGGGAAAAACTGCTTTAAGCGGGTTTATTAATAAAAACGGTGTCCTAACGGTTGAAGTAACAAAAGATTATGGTGAATCAACCGTGTCCAGGATTTTGGATCTGGTCCAAAATGCCGGTAGCAGGAAGGCTCCAACTGAACAATTTATCACTAAATTTGCAAGGTATTATACCCCGATTGTTGTTTTCGGAGCCTTAGCACTTGCAATTATACCGCCTTTGATAATTCAAGGAGCGACCTTTTCCGAATGGATCTATAGAGCTTTGTTATTCTTAGTAATATCTTGTCCGTGTGCATTAGTAATTTCAATACCTTTGGGATTTTTCGGGGGTATTGGAGGAGCTTCAAAAAGGGGTATATTGGTAAAGGGCAGCAACTACCTGGAAGCATTGAACAATGTTGAAACGATTGTTTTTGACAAGACAGGCACATTAACTAAAGGAGTGTTCAAAGTTACCGGAATAAATCCGCAACCCGGCTATAGGGGTGAGGAACTGATAGAATATGCAGCATATGCTGAAGGCTATTCAAACCATCCGATTGCACTTTCAATTATAAGTGCTTACAAAGAAGAAATAGACAAGGACAGAATTGAAAATTATCAAGAAATTGCGGGACATGGTATAAAGGTGGATGTCAACGGCAAAGAAGTCCTTGCCGGTAATAGCAGGTTAATGTATAGTGAAAATATTGAATATAAGGATGTTGAGACCTTAGGAACGGTGGTGCATGTTGCCATAAATAGGGAATACGCAGGAAACATCGTAATCTCAGATGAAGTAAAGGAAGACTCGGCTCATGCAATTGAAGAGCTTAATTCTCTTGGTATCAGGAAAACGGTAATGCTTACCGGAGATCTGAAGAGCGTTGGTGACACAATAGGGAAACAGTTAGGCTTAGATGAGGTTTATTCGGAATTACTGCCTGCTGACAAGGTTGATAAACTCGAGTCGCTGGATAATCAAAAATCCTCTAAAGGAAAGCTCGTATTTGTTGGCGACGGTATCAACGATGCCCCGGTACTGGCAAGAGCTGATATCGGAATAGCCATGGGTGGACTGGGTTCCGATGCCGCGATTGAGGCTGCGGATATTGTAATAATGACCGATGAGCCGTCCAAAATAGCGACTGCGATTAAGATTGCAAAAAGAACAAGGATGATTGTATATCAAAATATTGCTTTTGCATTAGGAGCTAAAGCTATTTTCCTTGTATTGGGAGCATTTGGAGTGGCAACAATGTGGGAAGCGGTCTTTGCTGACGTGGGAGTTGCGATTCTTGCAATTTTTAATGCAATGAGAGTAATGAATACGCAAAGCATTTAGGGGAGGAAGAACAATGTCATATGCAAATGTAAAGAAATATTTTGAGGATGTTGAATTAGGTGAGCGTGTAAAAGTGCTGGAGCAATCCAGCGCAACGGTTCAAATGGCTGCAGATGCAGTTGGATGCGAAACGAAGCAAATTGCAAAAACACTGTCCTTCCTGGTGGACGATTTGCCGATTCTGATTGTAGCAGCGGGAAATGCCAGGATTGACAATCAAAAATATAAAGCCGCATTTCTTCAAAAGTCAAAAATGATTCCCGGAGAGTTAGTGGAGAAATATGTTGGACATAATCCAGGCGGTGTATGCCCCTTTGCTGTTTTTCCCGGTATCGCAATCTACCTTGATGTTTCTCTTAAGCAAAATAAAGTAGTATATCCAGCAGCTGGTAGCGAAAATAGCGTTGTTGAATTAACAATAGAAGAATTAGAGCGCCACTCAGCTTTTAAGGATTGGGTGGATGTCTGTAAAGTGGTTTAGATGTTTTTATGCAAATTCATGATATAATAACCTCATAAATGAGGTTATTATATCATGAATTAATGCAAAAAGGAAAGGGATAATGCACCATGAAATTTGATATTGAATTAGTAGGGAAAATAGGATCAATGGCTTTAATCCGCGAGGCGGAGCATGATATTAATTATAACGTTTTCAGTCGTATTGGCAGCGAGCTGCGTCCCGGAATGATCTGGGTTAGCTCCGGAGCGGTGGAAATAGGACGCTTAGATTATATAAAACGAACAGGCTGTGAGTTAGCAGGCCCTAAGAGTGATATCATGACTGACTATTCGGCTCAGGGACAAGCAATACTGATGGAGGAGTACCGCCGCTATATTCCGGCAAAATACTCTGTTCGACAGCTGTTAGTGGAGCATACGCATTTTAATGATCCCGAAAAAAGAGAGCATATCCATCAATTCTTGCTGCGTTGCGTAAGGCAGGACGCTGTGCCTATTGTAAATTACAATGATACAGTTAGTTTCGAAGAAAACCGACGTTGGGAATTAAAGCAGCTTCAAAGTAATGGTTATAAGGATATTGTGGAGTGCATTGACAACGATGAGACTGCTTCGGTAATCTCAACATTAGTTCATCCAAAATACTTACTTATTCTTACTTCTGTAGATGGGATTTATGCGGATTTGAATGATTTAACCAGCTTAGTTGAACGGGTAGAAGGGAAGAATGCAGACGAAGTTATTATGCACATTGATGAGCTGCAAAAAAACTGTATAGGTGCAAGTCGTTCCGGGGCAGGAGGAGCTAAAGCCAAATTGGAATTTATCAAGGAGCCGATTCAACAAGGAACAACAGTAATAATTGCGAATTCCCGATACCGGATTTCAAACATTATTTCCGGTAGCTGCCCACGGACGATTTTCCGTACCAGATGAATCACCTTTCCCAGCCATCCGTGAAATACTACTGTCGCAGCCAAAAGAGGTGAAAAGCATAGGATATTTAAACAAAAAGAATATTAGAATCTTAGCCATCGTCACCCTATTGGTTATTTTGACCATGATTATGAGATTGCCTGGGATAGCCAATCAAGCTATATTTATTTATGTAAGCCATGGTCTATTTTACGCTTTTATTTATTTTGGATTATTTATTACATGGGGTATATCTATCAAAAGGCGTATTATTCAAGAACAAACCCTTAAGTTTATGATAGCCATCGTAGTCTTGATGCTATTTTGGTTTATGGTACGTACAATCAAATTTATCTATATTGATGATAATACGGATATTGAGCGCTGGTGCTGGTATGCTTACTATATTCCCATGATTCTAATCCCCCTTATGAGCCTATTTGTCGCTCTCTCCCTTGGTAAACCAGAAGACTATAGACTCCCTAAATGGAACGCATTGATTTATATACCTGCAATTATTCTAATTGGATTTGTACTCACCAACGATTTTCATCAAATGGTATTTACATTTCCGAAAGGGGGTCCATGGTCAGACCAAAATAGTAAATATGGGATAGTTTACTGGATTATATTTTCATGGATAACCTCATCCGTGCTTGCATCTCTTATTATTACGATGATTAAAAGCCGTGTCCCTCGCAGTAAAAAAATTCTATGGCTACCCTTTATTCCTTACTTTATTGCCCTAGCCTATGCCATCTTATATATAATGGGATTTCCCTTTTTAAGAGTAATTGCAGGGGATATGACTGCTATATTCTGCTTAATTATTATGGCTATATTTGAAAGCCTTATTCAAAGCGGTTTAGTACGTTCTAATGTCTATTATAAGGAGTTGTTTTATGGCTCTGATTTAAAGGCACAAATATTAAATAAGGATTATCAGTTGTGTTACCAGACCAATTTATTTCCTGTGGAAGCTAATCATAATCTGCGAACATCTACCTTCCCTATTTCTGGTGGCCATGTTACTTGGTTAGAGGATATTTCAGAAATGAATGGATTAATTAAAGAACTTGAGGAAGTAAACCAAAGATTATCAGAGGAAAATAGTTTACTTCAAGCCGAATTAGAATTAAGGGGAAGAAAAATAGAGATAGATGAAAAAACTAAACTATATGACAAGATTACAAAGAAAATAGAACCACAACTTAAGGCACTGAATAATATTCTTTCAGAAGGGATTGAAGATACCGGCTCTTTACAAGAAAAGCTGGTTCAAATCTGTGTGCTTGGTACATATATCAAGCGTAGCGGCAATCTGCTTATTCTTGGTGAGGACAGCAGTGTGTTTTCTGTAAAAGAACTTGAATACTGCTTAAGAGAATCTGTAGAGGCAATATTGCAGGGAGGAATTGACTGCACTCTCAAATCCAACTGCAAAGGTAAAGTCAAAGCAGAATACCTGGTGCTGGTATATGATTTATTTGAAGAAATTGTAGAGTCAATTCTGCCCTGTATTACCGCATTATTTATTAATCTGAGCATATCAAAGGGCAATGTGAAAATAAAGCTGCAAATAAACTGCGACAAAGAAAATAAACTGGAGAACAAATTAGATAAGGAAAGCTCTAAAAATATAAGTGAGCTTATTAAAAACGGTGGGCATGTGGCAATGACAGAAGAAGATGGAAGCTTAGCCATCATCGTTGAGCTTCCAAAGGCAGGTGAGGGCATATGATTACTGTAATCTCAATGTTATTTTTATCATTGATACTACTTGATTTCTATATTTTAATGGTTGCCTTTCTCCAAACCCGGAGGGCTAGAATCTGTCATATAGCTCTGGTACTTATATTGCTTTCTTTAGTGATACTCAATTCATTATCTATAGATGTTTCCCTAATAAATAATGACCTACTATCTAGTATTATACAAATATTTCTAAGCATACCAGCTAGCATATATATTATTGTCTTTTTAGTTATATTGGCTGTGTCCATTACCTTGCTATATAAAGAAAAACAATATGAGCAAAACACAATTACAAGAACATCTATCAAAGAGAGTATAGACAACCTGCCAATGGGTCTATGCTTTTCAACAGAAAAAGGTATGTTTTTGGTACAATGAAAACCGAGCACTCCGGAACTTAAAAAACCCTGCATAA
>CAYOKA010000052.1:0-14559 GCA_964404395.1 uncultured Oscillospiraceae bacterium
TGCCCATTTTTGGACTGAACAACGGAATGATACCAATTGTTTCTTACAACTATGGCGCACGTAATAAGAAAAGATTAATTCACGCTATCAAGCTAAGCATGACATATGCAATCGTAATTATGGTAATAGGCTTTGTAATGTTCCAGATCTTCCCGGCACAACTTCTGTCCCTATTCAACGCAACAGCGGACATGATAGCCATTGGTGTCCCCGCATTTAGAATAATTAGCATCAGCTTCTTGTTTGCCGGCTTCTGCATTATATCAGGGTCCGTTTTTCAGGCATTGGGGAACGGAATCCCAAGTATGATAACATCTACCTCAAGACAATTGATAGCACTTATACCTCTTGCTTTGCTGTTATCAAGAATCGGCGGGCTGAACGCAATATGGTGGGCCTTCCCGCTGTCAGAGATACTTGCGGTTGTTATTACAGCCTTTTTCTTAAAGTACTTTTATAATAACAAGATAAAGGTATTAGGCTAATCTACTCTTTCACTCCATTAATATACTTCTCCATAATCCCGGCTGCGCATCCAACTAATTCAGCACAAGGGCGTTTTTCATAGTACTCCTTTGTACGTGGTGCTGGGACAGGACTCTCATCTCCTGCAGCCATACCCAGAAGCTCTCTGCAAATAATTGAATCGTGTTCTTCCTTAAACTGCGCAGCGAGCTCCTGTATCAGCTTATAATGTGCTGCTTTCGCCTGGTCATCCTTCGGGTCGGTGTACCCATACATAGCTCCTGCTATTGCAAACATGCTGCTGACTGCTCCGCAGACCTCACGAAGCTTTCCCATCCCGCCACCAAAGGATGAGGATAACTTAACAGCCTCTTCAAAATCCTTATTCAATTCTTCACAAAAAGCTGCAAACACAGCCTGAGCACAATTGTAGCCTTGATTAAACAGCTTTATTGCCTGCTCTGATTTTTCACTCATATAATCCCTCCATCGTAAACAAACTCGTTCAATTCTAAATTCCTATCATTTGTGTTCAAGTATCAATCCGGAGTGTAACTCAATCTTTCGGCGTGCTAATAGTCCACGCATGTTCTCCTGAATTCTTAGAAACTATAATTGATTCCCTGTGAAAAATAGTAGCAAATGATTTTTGATATTGTCAAGTAGTTTCGGAGACTATAATGCAGCCTCAAAAAAGCACCAAGGAGGCAATCCGAAAAACAGGAAGGTATAACTAAAAAGAAAGAGACCTATTATAACCCCAACTACCACAGCGAATTCTATTCTTATAGAATCTAAATAATGTAAGGATACTTAAGGAAAGTTAAGAAAAAACTACTTAACAACCTTTCTCTGAATTGGTAGGATAATCCGTAAAATCAATTGAATTAGTTTACAAAAAAATATATACTATTATTAAGTCACTATAACAAGTACGGTGACTTAAATAGTCTAAATACCTAAGGCATCCGAAGGTATGAGGGTATTATTGTTCACTGTCTTATTTTATTAATCTGATACCAGAGTGTTTTTAAGTTTACAAAAGCACTCCTATGATAGTTTATTTTATAAAGTGACTTATAGCTTCACATGAGAGTACATAGTCAACGAATGCGGGGTGGCCGCTTATTACTATGCGGTAAGCATATCTTTGTAAGGAGGGCTTTGGTGAAGGCCTTTGAGAGAGCCTTCGAAGTAAATATTAAGGATTAACTCCAGTGAGATTGGGTCGATACCATGGAGGTTTGTAACTGGAAAATTTCTATTTAAACCTTATTAAAACTATTATACGAGGAGAAAAAATATGAGTAAAAAGTGGATAGTAAAAAATGATTGTTTAGCTATTGTAATTGATGATGAGCATGTCTACTATCCACTTGCTCAAGATATCTACTCATATCTTTACAAAGATTCATCTTTACGTTCAGCTGGTTGCCCGGATGATTGCCAAGCGTTACGGGAAAGCATGCCCTCTCTTCAATTCTCTAAGGTTGGTGCCCCAATTAATGCTAAGTTCAGATTTGATTCAAAAGCAACAGGGATAGAGCTTATTATCTCTGCTATACATCTTAATGAAGTGCATAACGTGTTCATACAGGATGGGAAAATAGTTGATCAGTACATTTACGGGAGTACCTGGGTTTTTCTTACTGGTGATATATCCAACTTGGAGAAACTGCTTCAGAGCGCAGGTATAAAGAACAGCGGACCGATAAGCATGAAACAATATTTATCTGTGATTCAGATTCAACGTACCAATGGTATTAATATTATTAATGACGAGGCAAGTGAGCAACTTCAAAACAAGTCCGCAAATATATATACTAAACTCCCCAAAAGCCTCCATGCTACCCTGTATCCATACCAGTTAACAGGATATAAATGGATGAGATTTATGGCTCAAGAAGGTTGTGGGTGTATACTGGGCGATGAAATGGGATTGGGTAAGACACTTCAAGTAATTACACTAATTACAGCACGTTCAGAAGAGGGATTAACTCCTTCACTTATTGTTGTACCCGTATCTCTTCTTGAAAACTGGAAACGTGAATTTATGAAATTTGCTCCTTTGGTTGATGTATATATTCATCACGGTACGAATCGGACCGGCAAATATAAAGATTTATTAGGCCACGATGTCGTTATTATTTCATATAATACAGCGGTCAGTGATCAGTCGATGCTCCGCATGATTCAGTGGGATATTGCCGCTCTCGATGAAGCACAGAATATTAAAAATCCGAGTTCAGATAGAACCCATTCAGTAAAAAAAATAAAGAGAAACATAGGCATTGCCATTACAGGAACTCCTTTTGAAAATCACATGTCAGACATATGGTCAATAGTCGATTATGTAGTCCCTGGCTTTTTGGGCTCCTTAAGCGATTTTAACCAATACTTTTCAGATGACATTACAGGTGGTGCCAGTATAGAACCAATAATTTCACCAATTATGATACGCAGACGTGTAGCAGATGTAGCACAAGACCTTCCTGAACGAATTGTGATTCCACAAGTTCTCAGTATGAGCAAAGAAGAAGCGTTTTCATACGAAGAGAAGAGACAAAGTGCTCTATCTGGATCAGATGGCAGACAGGCAACACTTGCATTATTACAGAAACTACGTATGTTTTGTACACATCCTTACTTGATGTCAATGAACAATAGAACTGTTGACCCAACAATGGTCAGTTCAAAATATAAACGTTTATGTGAGTTGTTGGAGGAAATTGTCTCATGCAATCAAAAAACCATTCTATTTACATCATACACTGATATGTTTACTATTCTGGTTGATGATATTCCACAAAGGTTTAATATACCTGTATGGTGTATTAATGGTACAACTCCGGTAGAAGATCGTCAAAATATAGTCGATGCATTTAGCGATTTTTCAGGCGCTGCACTTCTTGTGCTAAACCCTCGAGCAGCTGGCACAGGGTTAAATATAACTACCGCAAACCATGTTATTCATTACAATCTCGAATGGAACCCGGCATTGGAAGACCAAGCTTCTGCACGAGCATATCGACGTGGTCAGACAAAGACAGTTTTTGTCTATAGATTATACTACGCTGGTACAGTTGAACAAATTGTCAATGAACGTATCGAACGTAAAAGAGATATTGCGGATGCCGCAATTGTCGGAATTGCCGGCGATGAACAAAACACCAAAGATATTATTAATGCTTTAATGCTATCACCTGTTGGAGGTTCAAAATGAATAGTATATCTAAATCCATTTCTAAGATACTTAGTGATAATGATATAGGAAATACGGGAGCACATCAGGCAGGCATGCTCATTCCTAAAAGAGAAGATTTGCTTAGCTTTTTTCCTCCGCTTGATATAACATCGAAGAATCCAAGAACATCAATGTACTTTACGGATAATTCCAATAAGGTGTGGAAGTTTCAATTTATTTATTATAATAACAAATTTTTTGGGGGCACTCGGAATGAGTATCGGCTTACTGGTATGACCGGATTTTACAGAGAAGCAAATCTAAAGTCTGGGGATGAAATAGTTCTTACCCGAAAAGAAAATCAATTATTTATTTCATACAATCGAAAAAAACATTTTGTAAAAGAAACTGAAACTGAATACGGAACAAAAAAAACAATTATTGTTTTGGGAAGTGGTTGGAAAGTGATTAATTACTGAGAGACTAACTATTAAAAGTCAAGACCTAAAATGAATAGTTTTGAACGAGATGCAGAAATGCATTTCATATAAACTTGAACCTTGATAATTGCATGAACGGCTACGTTATATGGTTTACCCTCAGAGCGTTTTTTAGCTAGATACTGATGGAAACCTTCGTCCCAATGACAGACATACTTTGCCGCATTGAATAGTGCATAGCACAGATATTTCGAACCACACTTAACCATTTTTGCATGTGTGGAGGTCAGCTGGCCTGACTGGTATACAGAAGGTTCTAGCCCTGCAAAGGCAAGTACCTTTTCGGCTTTATCAAAATTGGCTAGATTACCTGTTTCTGCAATGATGATAGCAGCCATACGGTACCCAATGCCTGGTATGCTCATAATGGGACTATGAAGACTATCCACAATTGGATTAATTTTTGCCTCTGTTTGTACAATCTGCTTCTCCATCATTTGAATGAGTTGAAGGGTCTGCTGTAATTCGAGAGATTTTACTTCGCTGTACGAGCCGATGGAGGCTTTAGCTGCATTACGTATCTCAATAGCTTTATCTCTGCTGTATCGGCCTTTTGAAGCTGCAGAAAGCAGATTTGTCAGCCTGGTAAGGTGACATTCGGCTATCGCTCTTGCATTTGGTAATTCAGCCAATAAAGCGTATACAGAGGCCATATGCAGTGATGGAACCAGCTTCTCTAACTCGGGGAAGAGAATGACACAGAGCCTTGCGAAAGAAGACTTGAGTCTTGCACAATCCTGCACAAGAGAGAAACGATATCTGGTTAATGACTTTAGCTCACGAACATGGTAAGATGACTGTGAGTAGGGCTTTAAGCATTCTGTCCTAAGCATAGTCACAATAGAGTGAGCATCGACCTTATCCGTTTTCGTCTTTCTAAGGCTTAGACCTTTTCTGTAAAGATTGGTATGTAACGGATTGATCACCGTCGTGGGTAAATCGTTGGCGATTAAAAACTCTAAAAGATTATCGCTGTAGTATCCGGTGGCTTCCAGCCCTACTTTTAATTTTGATAAGTCTTTAGAGTGTGTCTTGAGGTTTGCAAACAATTCATCAAACCCCTGCTTGTTGTTTGGGATGGTGAAGACTTCAGATAGAGCCTTTCCAGTGGAATTAACGATAAGACAATCATGCTTGTCCTTTGCAACATCAATACCTGCATAAATCATAATATGGGTACTCCTTTTGATTATATTTGACACTGCTTTCTTCCACAGACCGGTTTGTCGAATGTAACCTCGTGCTAAATGAAACGTCATGCGTTATCTAACTAATTGCCAATTAAACAAACGGCTGTGGTTATTGCCTCTCAGAAAACGTTAAGCGTTAGGAGAATTTGACTAATCCACAGCGTCTGTGAAAATTATAGCATTAAGTCCTTGGAGAGGGACTATAAACACTACTACTTAATAATACGAGGAGAAAAGTAATGTATAATATTGATAATGATCCTATTTTGCTTCCGCCAGACCCGGAGAGAGTTATGGAGGGATTACGGGATACAGGGTACAGTTTTAATACTGCAATTGCTGATATAGTAGATAATTCAATTTCTGCAAATGCTTCTATGATTGACATTCTGATACAAATTAACCCTGCCATGCTGATAACTGTGTATATCACAGATGATGGTTGTGGAATGGATTTTGAAGGTTTGAAAGATGCCATGAAATATGGCTCCAAAAGGAGAATTGACCCCAGCAGTCTTGGCAAATTTGGACTCGGACTGAAGACGGCGTCAACCGCTTTTTGCCGTTGTCTGTCTCTTGTTTCAAGAGGAAAAGCTGACTCGACTGTAAGGAAAGTCCAATGGGATTTGGATTACATAGCTCAAGAAAATTCCTGGTAACTCCGAAATCCTGATCCAACTAGTGAAGAAATTTCTATACTTGACTCTATCTCAAAAGGCAACAGCGGTACTTTGGTCATATGGGAGAAAATTGACCGCTTGCTAAGAAATTATGCTAATAGAGGGAATGCTCAGAATGCTCTTAAGAAAGTACAGGATTCTTTAGCGTTCCATCTATCTATGGTGTACCAGCGTTTTCTGGATGAATCTGATACCAGAGCCCGCAATATAATCATAAATCTTAACGGTGATAGAGTAAATGCATGGGATCCGTTTTGCACAGATGAAGAAAAGACAGAGAAGCTTGCAGATGAATGTATAGAAGTTGAGATGCCTGATGATAGGAAATCTGAATTTTCAGTAAAAGCATATATGCTTCCGAGAAAGGAAGGTTTTATTTCGACTGCTGCAGCTGCACGTGCGAGATTGAGTAACGATATGCAAGGATTTTATGTTTATCGCGAAAATAGATTGATTCATTATGGGGATTGGCTTGGGATGTTTGCGAAAGAACCACACGGTACTTTATTACGTGTAGAGTTTTCTTTTGATCATACCCTCGATACCTCTTTTAACGTTGATATTAAAAAATCCAGGATTTTATTAAGTGAGGAGATTTTTGATTACCTGAAAGATAACTTTATGCCTGCTCCAAGACGCGCTGCCGACCAGAGATACCGCACAGGAATGGGTGAGAAGGTTTCTTTCAAGGGAGAGGATGCCCACGCTGCATCTAACAGAAATATTGAAGAAAAGGCTGGAACAGTTGAGGAATCAAGAGTCCAAATTACAAACGAAGCTCAGAATGAGGTTCAGGTAACAAATATTAATGGCACTTTCAGTCATAAAATATCAATTCGTTCATCTACCAAACCTGGACAATACAGGGTTATTCCTGTTGAAACAATTGAAGATGGTATGTTATGGTGTCCATGCATCGTCGATGCTAAGCATGCTGTTGAGATTAATCAAAATCACCCATATTATCAGAAAATATATTATCCTGTTCTTGAGCAGAATGTTATGGTTACAGGGATGGATGCGTTGCTATGGGCATTGGCTGAAGCAGAACTTTCAACCTTCAATGATGAGACGCGTGACCAATATGAAGATATGCGAATTCAGGTTTCGCGAGTACTCAAGAAATTAATTGCTGATTTACCTGATCCGGAAATTGATAAGGAGAAATAGTTATGGTAATAAATAACATAAAAATCAGAGAAAAATTCGAAAAGACTTTTGATATCGGTTTCACTGTCCAAAACGGAATTAAGTCTACTGGCGAGCCTTGGTATATTGTGAAACCAAATGGTTTTAATAATGACTTGTTTAGCATACATTTTGGCTTCAGAAATGGGATCCGACTTATCATGGAATTTGTCCCAGATAAATATTCTTTAAATATGATTAATGACATGGCCGATGCCTCTAAAGAAAGAAAAGAAATTTTTGCTTCATATGCACGAGTTTTGTCAGACAGAAATGCAAAGATAGAATTGAAAATCAATCAGCTGTCAATGAATACAGAAGAAGTATACTTCTGGCCTAAAACATGGGAAAACATTACGCTTAAGGTCACAAGAAGCCCCGTCGTCGAAGAGAATATGCTTCTTAATCCTGGCTTGATAGTTCAGGATTGGGGAGTGATAATGATGGGAATGATCCTTTCATTACTTGAAATAGTCCCTATGGAGGACGAACTTGATTATTCTGATATAGATAAATTGGAAGGCATTGCGCATTCAATTATTAGTACGCATTATGAGCGAAATCCTATTTATAGAACTTTATGTATAGCTAATAAAGGGTATAAGTGTGCTGCATGTGGTTTCGATTTTAACTACACATATGGAAATCTTGGTTCGGAATACATACATGTACACCATAAAACACCTGTTTCCCAATTGTCAGGAGGAATGAAAATTAATCCTATAACAGATCTTGTTCCAGTCTGTCCAAATTGCCATGCAATGCTCCACAGAAAAAACCCACCATTAACAATTGCAGAGTTGCGAGAAATTATGAATTTTAGAGCCTGATTCGTCGCCTGACAAAAGAGTTGTGATTTACATGAGCATCTTACAGGCAGAAACTATTGTACAATCTTTCCAGAATATTTGATGTTTAATTCCCCCGTTATCCTTGTAATAATTTGTGACGTAGCATATAATGGGAACAATAAGGTATCTTTTTATTCCCAGAGGTGACGAATATGCAAAAACAACTGCATGTACGCCTTGATGAACGCATATATGAGACTCTTACCGAGTACGCAGGCTTAACAAAAAAGCCTGTACAGGATTGTGTTACCGAGGCTTTAGCTCTTCTTTTTGATGATAAATATAAAGAGCGGCAAAACGAACGTGGGAGGTATACTTTTATTGATCTGTTTGCCGGTATAGGTGGTATGCGTCTTGCTTTTGAATCCAATGGCGGAAAGTGTGTGTTCTCCAGCGAATGGGACAGATACTGCCAAAAAACATATTTTGATAATTTCGGAGTTCTACCTCACGGAGATATTACAAAGATTGATGAAAAAAAGGACATACCGAATCATGACATATTGTTAGCAGGCTTCCCCTGCCAGCCTTTCTCTATAGCAGGCGTGTCAAAGAAGAACAGCCTCGGCAGGGCAACCGGCTTTCTCGACAAAACTCAGGGAACTCTTTTTTTTGATGTTGTACGTATAATTAATGAAAAACGTCCCAGAGCTTTCCTGCTGGAGAATGTTAAGAATCTTCGAAGCCATGATAGAGGAAATACTTGGCGGGTTATAATGGAAACACTTGAAGATCTTGATTATGAAGTGTTTTCTGATGTTTTGGATGGTCAGGTATTCACCCCCCAGCACAGAGAAAGGGTTTTTATCGTTGGCTTTGACCGAAAAAGATTTGGTGACAACATCCGGTTTAATTTCCAATTACAGGTGCCAGATAAATCGCCGAAGTTAAAGGACATCCTTGAGAAATCCGTTGATAAGAAGTATACTTTGTCAGACCATCTTTGGCAGTATTTGCAGGATTATGCGGCCAAACACAAGGCAAAGGGAAACGGATTTGGATATGGAATGGCCAATCTTGACGGAGTTTCACGCACTCTTAGTGCACGTTACTATAAAGATGGTTCGGAAATTCTCATACCACAAAAGAACAAAAACCCTCGCAGGCTGACTCCAAGAGAGTGTGCCCGCCTTCAAGGGTACGATGATAGCTTCATTATATCTGTTTCTGACACACAGGCATACAAACAGTTCGGGAATTCTGTTGTGGTTCCCCTTATAAGGGCAGTAGCCGCCAAAATAGTAGAAAAACTGGAATCAATGCCGGAAATTGAAGTCAGGAGTGAAAAAATTGGGTAAAGATTCTAACGCACTGAAAACAATTGAAGCTGTAAATAAAGGTCAGCTTGCATACTGCAAATTTCTCTCCGCTAATGATACCGGTGATACGGGTGGTCACCAGGCAGGAATATACATAGCAAAAAACGCAATAAGAATTTTATTTGATGAACCCGGGATAAAAGGTGAGAATAAGGATAAATTGGTGAAAATAAAGTGGCAGGATGATTTTACGACAAACAGCCGTTTTGTTTATTATGGCAATCATACACGTAGCGAATACCGCATCACCCGTTTTGACCGTGGATTCCCTTTTTTGAGAACAGAGCATACCGGTGACCTGTTTGTTTTAATCAGGTTTTCGTCGGAAGACTATGCCGCATATGTGTTAGAAACAGAAGATGCAATTAACGACTTTCTGGATGCATTCGGTATGAGTCCTGCTGACACCGGAACTCTCATTCAAAAAGATGATATCCCACTTGAGAGCAAGGCGGAATTTTTGCTTACGCAGTTTATTGAATCGCTTACAGTTGATTTTCCTGCTTCGGTAGATATGTCCGCCGCCGCACGCAGGATTTACAATGAAATTTATGACCATGATGAAAATATCGTGCTTGATCCTGACCTCGAGCTAATTTATTGGATTGATATGGAGTACAGGCTATTTAGAAAGATTGAATACGCCCGTTATGGAGAAATAATTACTCATGGGTTTACGTCGGTTGATGAATTTATTAAGGTTGCAAACACAGTACTTAACAGACGTAAAAGCCGTGCTGGCAAATCCCTTGAACATCACTTGTCAGCGTTGTTTGATGGAAATGGATTGTCATACACTTCTCAGCCGAAGACCGAGAGTAACAAGCAACCTGACTTCATATTCCCCAGCGAAACCGCTTACCACAATATGCGTTATCCGGTAGACAAGCTGGTATTCCTTGGCGCAAAAACAACCTGCAAAGACAGGTGGCGCCAAGTTATCAATGAGGCAGATCGCATTGGTATCAAACACTTGTTCACCCTGCAACAAGGCATATCCTCTTCACAACTTGATGAAATGGCATCAGAGAGAATTACTTTGGTAGTTCCGCAGCCATATATAAATACTTACCCTGCAAAAAAACGTGACAGCATCTGGACACTTCATAAATTTATTTCATTTGTTAAAGAAAAGACAGGGGCGTAATTATGCACATCAAATCACATGAGGCTCGTAGCCGGAATATGTCAAGAATCAAGAGTAAAAACACTCAGCCTGAATTATATATTCGCTCTCTTTTGTACAAACAGGGATTACGCTTTCGGATTAATTATAAAGAGATTAAAGGAAAACCGGATATTTACTTCCCAAAATATAAAACTGCTCTCTTTGTTCATGGCTGTTACTGGCACCAGCACAAAGACTGTAAATTCGCTTACACTCCCAAAACCAATATCGAATTTTGGACGAATAAGTTAGAGGGCAACCACAGACATGACAAAAATGTGTACACTACCTTGAACTCGCAGGATATTCGCATTCTTATTATTTGGGAGTGCACTATCCGAAAAATGCGGAAAGATATTAATTTGGAGCAACTGGTGATAAATGAAGCTAAAACATTTATTAAAGAAAAAAATGATTTTTACTACGAGCTTTAGGTATCTTTTCTCGTATATGTTGTGATCCAATAATCCTTACATGTATGCCGAAGTTCAGAATATGCCATCAGGAGATATCGATATAAGTAATTACTATTTTATGGTTCAGCAATGTAACCCGGTACACGGTAGCCTTGAAAGATGTTCTCCCGTGATTTATAATGATAAAAACGTGTAAGGAAAACATACCATACAGCTGTCAAAATTAACTGGAATTGCATAGGAGGCAAATATGAAGAAAACCATTTTTGCAATCTCTCTCTCCCTCGTCATAGCCCTTTTGCTGCTGACATGCTGCGGACAGAAGAGCGATAATATAACCTTTACTGCCACAATAGACAGCATCCATGATAGTAGCATTATGGTAACAACCAGCGACGATGTGAGCTTCGATAAAGCCAGCGTTGGCTTTGATAAAGGGCTTGAAATTCCATTTGATCTAATTGTCGGGCAAAGAGTCGAAATCGAAGCCCTGCCCCAAATTAGAGAAAGCTATCCCGTGCAGATTACGGCGGTGAGGATTAGCTTAAAGGAAGAAGCCCCGCAAGAAGGTAGCTCAACGCAAGAGGGTCCGAATGACGCAGAACTAAAAGAAGAAGCCCCAAAAGCCGAGTACAGGAAAATAACTCCCTCGCAAGCAATGGAAATGATGGGTGGGGATGCGATAATTCTTGATGTGCGCACCCAGCCTGAGTTTGACGAGGAGCATATCCCAAATGCCGTGCTGCTTCCCGGTAATGAAATAGCGCAAAGAGCCGAACAAGTACTGCCGGACAAGGAGCAGACTATTCTCGTCTACTGCCGAAGCGGCCGTCGCAGTGCACTGGCGGCAAAAGAACTGGTTGACCTGGGCTACACCAACGTTTATGACTTTGGCGGCATCCTCGACTGGACAGGCGATGTGGTAAAGTAAGTATACCTTCCGGATATGCTTGTCAAATGCTATATGCGAAGCATATCCGGCTAGAATCGAGTGGATCTCGATGCTCAGGATGCATGAAACGAAGTATGCAACCAGCCCCCGATATTCTGATTAATAACTGCTAGTTAGATGGCTTAAATCTCTTGAGCCTTAGAGCATTCGTCAGCACTGATACTGAGCTGAAGGCCATGGCTCCTGCTGCAATCATGGGATTTAGAAGCGGTCCGCCAAACAAATAGAGCAGGCCGGCAGCTATAGGTATGCCCGCCGTATTGTAGCCAAAAGCCCAGAACAGGTTTTGCTTTATATTTCTGATAGTCCGCTTACTAAGCTGTATCGCAGTAGGTACATCCATAAGGTCACTTCTCATCAGTACGATGTCCGCCGATTCCATTGCAACATCAGTTCCCGATCCTATCGCTATACCTATGTCCGCCTGGACCAGAGCAGGAGCATCATTGATGCCGTCTCCCACCATGGCAACTTTTTTTCCTTCCGCCTGAAGTTTTTTTATTTCATTAGCCTTATCCTCAGGTAAAACCTCTGCCAGAACTCTGTCTATCCCTGCCTGCCCGGCAATAGCCTGCGCAGTCCTTCTGTTATCGCCCGTAATCATTACCGTTTCTATGCCCATATCATGCAGCAGCTCTATAGCCCTTTTGCTGCTTGGCTTCATAACATCGGCTACTGATATGATACCGGCAAGTTTGCCATCTATAGTAATATACATGGGGGTTTTTCCCTCTTCCGCCAGCCTGTCCGATTCGCTTTGTAGCCTTATCTCTATTTTTCTGTCATTCATCAGCTTTCTATTTCCCAGGAGCATTTTTTTGTTTTCTATCACTACCTCTATCCCCAGCCCCGGTATTGCTTCAAAGCTGTCTGCCTTCAGCAGCTCCACAGCCCTATCATTAGCTTCATTCACAATTGCCTCGCCCAGCGGATGCTCTGAACCCTTCTCGGCCGAGGCTGACAGCTGCAGCAGCTCTGCCTCGCTGATTGCGCCGGTGGTGACTATATCCGTCACCTTCGGTTCACCTTCCGTGATTGTTCCCGTTTTATCAAATACAATCGTTTCTATCTTATGTGCTGCCTCAAGGATGTCTCCGCCTTTTATCAATACTCCGTGCTCCGCACCCTTTCCCGTACCGACAATGATAGCCGTCGGCGTTGCCAGTCCCAGAGCGCAGGGGCATGCAATGACAAGAACAGAAATAAATATAGTAAGTGAAAACACCAGGGACATTCCGGATATATACCAGGCAGCTGCTGCCAAAACCGCTATGACAATTACAACAGGCACAAAGTAACCCGATATAACATCGGCCATCTTTGCAATCGGTGCCTTCGAGCCCTGGGCATCCTCAACAAGCTTAATTATCTGCGCAAGCACAGTGTCCTTTCCGACCTTCGTTGCTACAAAGTGTATCGATCCGTTTTTATTTATGCTGGCGCCAACTACCTTGCTTCCAGGATTTTTTTCTATCGGAATGCTTTCCCCGGTAAGCATAGACTCATCCACAGACGTTCTGCCCTCAACCACTTCACCATCCACAGGTATTCTTTCGCCCGGCTTTACTACAAGCGTATCGCCAACCTTTACCTCTTCAATCGGTATGAGCATTTCTATTCCATTATTAATAACAGTTGCCGTCTTTGGTGTCAGCCCCATCAGCTTCTTAATTGCCTCGGAGGTCTTTCCCTTAGTAACCGCTTCAAGATATTTTCCCAGCGTGATGAGCGTAATAATGACCCCGGCCGACTCAAAATACAATTCATGGGCATATTCGGCATTCCCGCTTATAATCTGGGCTATGGCAAAAATACCATACAAAAAGGCCGCACTAGTACCAATGGCAATCAATGAGTCCATACTTGGCTGTCCTTTAACAAGCGTGCCGAAGCCTACAGTATAAAACCTATAGCCGGTAATAAGAACCGGTATAAGTAAAAAGAGCTGCAAAAGTCCAAAGTTAAGGGGGTTGGCTTCAGGCGCAAAAACTGCAGGAAGCGGCAATCCCACCATATGACCCATAGAAATATAGAATAGAGGTATCGTAAATATAGCCGATATTATAAGCCTCTTGCGCAGCGAACTGATTTCCTGCTCCCTGCGTCCCCTCTCTCGATCCGCCTGTTCGCCTGTTCCAATCTCCAAGGCTTTGTATCCTGCCTTTTCCACGGCATCCTTAATCTTTTGCAGGTTCACTGTGTTTTCTTCGTATTCTACATTCAGCCTTTCAGTTGCCAAATTCACACTTGCCGAATTCACGCCCTCCAGCTTGCTTACAACTCTCTCCACTGCCCTTGCACAAGAGGCACAGGACATTCCTGTTATACTCAATATGTCTTTTTTCATTTCAATCACCTTGCTTCCCGATTAACGGCATTTAGCCGCCTTCTTTTATCACATTCTCGATAAAAGTCGTAATACTACTTTACCCATCTTTCATGTTCTGAAATGATAAATATTTGAAACCGGCAGGTTATATTAATTTTCCTTTGTGCCTTTCTATTTGTCAAGCCTGCAAAGAATAAGTCAACGGCGATGCTTACTTTCCATAGTGTGTGGTAATACTATGTTATGCTGTAATACAAAAATGATATACTTGAATAGTGGAATCAAGAAATAGAAAACAGACTAAACGCGGGAGGAAA
>CAYOKA010000053.1:0-14099 GCA_964404395.1 uncultured Oscillospiraceae bacterium
TTCTCAAGGACGTTTACATGATATTAGTGGTGGGGTTTTCGGACAGTCTAGCCACCGCAAAAACAGGCCACCTTTTAGGTGGTCTGTTTTTGTGTGTAAAGGGAAAGGGATTCGAACCCGAGAGGGCGCGAGCGTAAAGGGAAATGACCTAAATGGTCATTTCATAGCGAGCGTAGGAGCCCGGTACCGGAGCGCAGCGACCGGTGGGCGACGTCACCAGCATGCGATGCATGCGGCGAATCCCTTCAGGCACGCCACAGACTGTCTGATAACCCGCTAAAATAGCGGGTTATCGGCATGTTATAAACAAAAATCTTAGCACATTTGCGGGAGTTTTATTCTAAGAAAATGAAATGCATCCTTGAGATTCCCGCCACTCCGACCAAATTTGAAATGAATGAAATCAATATCAGTTCAGTGCTTGGTTTTGCAAGTAATGGGAAGAATGTTGGAATAAAACCCCATATAAGTTGACATAATCACACTAGTAAGACGGTTATTGCTGGATTTATGAAGAAAAAGTAATATTATTCTAAAAATGTTACCCCATTAGTTGAAAAATCCAGCAGCAGTGATGACTATAAAGTGTGGATGGTGAAAGCAGAGGTCACTACTCACTTTTTCAACTTAAGGACAATGTTTCTGAGAATAGTCCTCATTTAATAGCTCATTGTCTATGAAATAGGCTTTATAGAGTATATTTTTACACAAAAGCTGCAAAAACGAGTAGCGCCCTATCGAGTAGTCACCTACCGTAAATGTTTTGTCCAGCAAGTGGTTTTCGGACAGTCTGGCCACCATTAATAAGACCGCCCATAGAGGAGGCATCTTAGGGATTTGCAATAACAAGTAAGTTTTGAGCGACAGCCTTAAGCGGTGCAAAACAGAGACCAGCCATATTCAAGCAGAAAACTTGGCATGACTGGTCTTTTCAACTGTCAATCGATTTTTAGGAGCTTTGTATTTTAGCTCAGTGCAATCAGTTAAGCGGTAAGGACATATAAAGCAATTGCAAAAACTTCCTCCATGTCGAAGGAGGGCCAAAATATAGTTACCCTCCAGTTTTTGCTATTAGGTGAAAATTTGTTATATTATTGGGCTATTTATTGTCATATCGACGTCACCGCCTTTTCATCAATCCTGCGAACAACGCTGTGGGTGTAAGCGTCAAAATATTTAAGCCAAAATCCCCATGCCGTCGGATTTATGCTTTCAAAATCCACACCGAGTCTTGAATAACCCTTTATCTTCAGTTTCTGTATAAGCATGCTCAGCAGCTTTTGATTCAAGCCTTTACCCCGGTGTTCCGGTAAACAATACGTTCCTTTGACATGCAGGTATCCTGGCGTGCCCTGAATAAAAGTTTCACCGTCAAGCTCAGCTCTAATAAATGCTACGATTCGTCCTTCTTGGCTTGCTATGAAGTAAATGGATTGAAAATGCTTGTAATCTTTCAAAAATGCTGATTCGTCGTTATGCTCTCTATACATAAAGAAAGGACTGTCTATATAACCATTGTCAAGCATGTTTTCCAATGGCAAGACCTTCAAAACAGCCTCTGAAGCAAGTTCGGAAAATGAATACCCTTCACAAGTCGGCACAGTAATCTCATCCATTCCGCGTATTGCATCAACACAAGCCTTACAAGCCGCGCTGCCGCTTCAATATGATCGGCGGTAAAGTCAACTACTTGCATACTTCTTACCTCCTTGGTCCCAAAGGCAGCCATGATTTTCCTTAATAGTTTGAGTAATTTCCTTCGCATGACTCATTTCATAGATTCTTTGAAGTGCATTCGTACCCCAATTTTTTTCATCCTGTGTTTCCGAAAACATATAGTCTTGCATCATTCGGTATCCGAACTTGATAAGAATCATTTCTAAAATATGCATTTCATCAACCGAAGGAATAGTAATATGCTCCGAGAGACCATTCAAGTATGCTGGAACAAGACGGTTGTAATTTTCTTCAAATCTCTCAACATCCATGCCATCTACTATTAAGCTCGCAATATCCTCGCCCAGAAAACCCCAGCCGGCTGTGTCCCAATCGATTAACCTTATTACACCGTCAGTAAAGAAAATGTTTTCATTCCAAAAATCCCGATGACATAACACTATAGGGAAGTTCTTTAGCCTATTAAACAATTCATCTTTGTGATCATCAATGTCCATGATCATCTGCTTTAGCTTCTGGGGTATGTCGCAGCTCTTTGAACGAAGGCTGCCGTATTCAAATGATTTACCATCCACTAACCGGATGTCACCGTTCTTGAGCATTTCTTTCAGGAATTTCGGCATACGGCATGGCTCGGATATGAGAAAATCATATGTGAATGACTGTGTATGCCATTGACTGAACTCTCTCTCTAAAAATCCTGCATCCCCAAGACATGAGATATTCTTTAATTCATCGTGCTGTTTGGCAATTCTGCCTTGAAAACGCCCTAATTCCAACGCTGCTTGCTCAAGCATTTCGATAGTAAGATTGCTACCCGATATACCGTCTATGTGCTCGATCCACAGTTCTATATTTCCATCCTGAATCTCCGAATGGTAACATTCCGGCCAGCGGAGAGCAGGTGTAAATGCCACTCCGAGGTTACTTTGATAAAGATCGTATTCTCTGCGCCATGAATTCGGGTCGCCGGGACGATCCCACTTTTTCTGTTTCTTCCAAACAACTTTATAGGGCAGTTTTTCACTGTCTACGGTTTCGGCTATTCCCGCAACAAACCGCACATCACCTAATGTTCCTCCTTGCATTTGCTTAGTTTTATATGTTGCACTGATTATGGTCTTACCGAGCATTTTGCTCAAAACATATTTCAGTATTTCATATTCGTCTGTATTATTCATTTCTTAAATCCTCCGTTTTTCTTTATTTCCTTATTCTGTATTGCTATTGATTTGTGCCACACTCTTTTGTCAACAAGATAGCCCGATTTATCATCTACAAACTTGTTTTCCCGCTTTTGTGAAAGATAACGCTCCCAATGCTCACGTGGTAACGAACCATCGGCAAGGGCAGCGAGAACAGCACATCCCGGTTCGGTCTGATGGCGGCAGTTGTTAAAACGGCATTTTAAGAATAGTTTCTCCACATCGGAAAATCCTGCGCTGATTCCTTCCTCCGCATCAAACAGCCCGAGCTCACGCATACCAGGCGTATCAATAACCATGGCGCCGGATGGCAGCATGAAGAGCTGACGGTGTGTTGTGGTGTGGCGTCCACGGCTATCGTCCTCGCGGATAGCTTTTACAGCCATTACTTCCCGCTGCATCAAAGAGTTGAGAAGCGATGATTTGCCCACACCTGACATCCCAAGGAACACTACAGTATTGCCAGGTTGCAAATATTCGTCCAGTGCTTCCAGTCCAAAGCCTGTGTGACTGGAAACTGCATGTACTGGTACATTGGGTGCTGCTTTTTGGATATCATCCATAAGCACTTTATGATCCGGATACAAATCAGCTTTTGTCAAAATCACAACAGGCTGGGCACCGCTTTGCCATGCCTGTGTCAGATAACGCATGATGCGGTTGACATTGAAATCGCGATTCAAGGACGATAGGATAAAAACAAAGTCGAAATTGGCTGCAACAACCTGTTCCAGAATAGTCTTAACATATCCAGCCGCATGGCCTGAAAAGTTACTGCGTGCAAATTTGGACTTACGAGGAAGTGTTTTGATAATATGACTATCTCCACTCAAATTATACTTAACCAGCATAAAATCACCCGTTGTAGGAAATTCTTCTGAACCACCAGCAAAATAATTACTCGATTTCAGTCTCCCGAAACAGTCGCCATGTTCACATACAAGAGCATAACGCTCTTTGTGAACAGCAATAACCCTTGCAGGTATATAATTATCCTGCAGAAAATCATTTGATAAATTCATTGTAGGGGTAAATCCGTAGTCTACTAAATTCATTTTTCCTCCTTCAAAAAGCACATAAAAATACCGCAGCAAGCAGCCATCGATAGCTGCAAACTACGGTTCATCACATCATGGGATGCATATGTTCATAAAATAAACATGGGCATACCCAATCGTACGCCCATATAATTCTACAGTATTCACGAAAGGTTACTCGAAACGGCACAACAATAAAAGGCGTTTATATACCTTGAAAAATACTGCTATGCCCGATATTCTGTTTTAGACGAAAGCCACCTCAATAGAAACAGTCATAAAACAACAACTCCTTTCGTTCTCTGCTAAGTATGAATTATCGCAGAATTAAGATCAAATTTAGCATACCATTTCCTTCCTAAGAAATCAATCCTTAAGTCAAGAAAAAGCAGACCGCACAAAATCCTTACTTCAGCTAATTTTATGGTTAATCGTCTATAAGATAAGGCTTCTTCAGGCATATTTCTCCCCATTAGTTGAAATTTTCAACAGTGCGCTATACCTATTCCGGTAAGTGATTATTCCGGTAAGTGCTGGGCATCCCGTAATATATTGTGTTGCGGAACTCAAAACAGGTTGCATCACAAAATGCCCTACCAGCTTAACTCGTAACCGGCGGAATCACTTAGGAACTTGAATTGAACATTTCCTCCTTCAAGTTTCAACATCCTGATGCTGAACAAATATTCAAACTCATCATCGCCTTCGTTTACCGTCAGTCTTTGTCTCAGGTATTCAGCTAACACATTCCCCTGGGTATCGCACAAATTATTTCCGACAATCCGGTATTCAAGTACATTATCAATATATATCCCCATGTCGATATTGTTAAAGCTTTTGTATTCAACCGTTTCCATGTCTTCTTCCACAGGCACGGTTTTCCGGAGAGTGACATTGTAAAGGTTTTCTGAGCTCTGGGGAGGATTCTCAGGTATTGTGACATAGCCCAAAACCTTGCTGTCATCCAATAAAAGAAGCTTACAGTAGCTTGAAAGTTTGTCTGTGGGTTCTACAATTCCTTTAACGTCATTGTACATGCCATGGGGTTCATCCGTTTGAAGGTAATATTTCTGCAGATTCCTGACTGCAAAAGCATAAGGATCGCTCTCATTACCTGTGCCTGTAGTATAATAGACATCGCCGTCAACGCTGCCAAAGGCACTGTCAAGATCAACGAAGATATGCACATCATTGTCCACTATATAGTACTGCAAATACTGTTCAATAGACTTTGCTCCTGCCATCATATTATCCAGGTATTTGTTGTACTCGTCATAGTACCGCTTTTCTTTCTCCTTATCCCACACATGGAATTCGCGAATATAAGTGCCCGGCTCTGTTATGTAGGAAAAATCGACAAATCCTATGATATCTCCCTGCTTATCATAAAAGCTATCGATATTATAACCGTTGGAAGCACCTGATTTAAGACTCGCAAATTTTTGAGGCCAATCATATCTTGGCTCCAACATGATATAGTACTGTTTTTCGGTGAAGGGAGGTAAAACACCGCTACCGCCAAGCCCGCTGAGTGCTGAGAAGTCATCCTTAAATTCCTCCGGAACCTGATCAACGGAGAGGTTATAAACCAGCTTATTGTCTTTCTTCTCAACCTTATATGTAACGAAATACTTGCTTTCCAGTGATTTAGCATTTATGCCGAGCTTGGAGCATGTTTCTGCCATGATCACATTTTCATCTATTAATTTATCTGCCAATGTCCTTTGGTCGCTGTTCAAGGGAGTGTTTAGCGCAGTGTAGGAGATATGCACCATGTCGTCTCTCAAAAACTTTCCGGCATTCAATCCCGCCAGTTCTTCTCCTGTCAGCAGACCTTTTTCAAGGGAGGCATCTATTGCTGTTGACCAGGTAAAGTCACCTTTTTTGTCATCATAACCCAATGCACGCAGGATAAATGTGACATAAGTCTGAGTATTTGTATCTTGTTCGGAGCCAAATTCTGTAGTGCTAATCCCTGTAGTCAGACCGTTCTCATACATATAACCGATATAGGCATCGGCCCATCCGGGTACATCCTTGAAAGGGTGCTTATATGAACCGGACTTAGCTACTCCTTCTTTTCCCAGCAGCCTAACAAGCATAACAGCGGCTTCCACCTTTTTTGGAGCGCGTTCCAGCTCAAAGCCATTGTTTGTTCCGGTGAAGAGTCCAAGCTCTTGCAGGTTTTCTGCCTCCTGCGTATAAAGAGGGACACTTTGCGCAAAAGAGGATAGGTTTAGACAGACCAATAAAATACTGACAAATAAAAGCAGTTTTTTCATCATGCAGGCCTCCCGTGTTTTTATTTACTTTCTTTACCAATTTCGAGTTAACTTAGGTTACATCTGTAGCAGTTACAATCTAGTTTACATAAATTCGCAAGTAAAGGTAACTGTTGTTGACAATAATATCACGGCAAGTAATACATGTCAATTTATGCAAAATATATGTCCGCTATACCTACATCTTGCGCGTATAAAGTAATCCTATAAGGTTGCACAGGACATAAGGGAAATATAGCGAAAAGAAGTTGTTGGTTGAATAAAGAGCGGATAAGCTATATAATAGTATAAGGCTGAAAATGTGGACTTCAGATACGAAAAGCACTCGAAGTCCATATTTAGTAATATTTTGGAGGGGTGCGCTCATGCTCTTGTACATATCACTTGTAGTCGGAGCTTTTTTCGTACTGTTTTGGTGTGCTCAACTCATCTTTTTTAGGTTGCATATGAATTGGACTAACCTGATTATCCCATCGGATGAGGAGGATGAGTTGGTTGGCGTTAGCATTATTCATCCTATAAAGGATCTGGACTTCGAACTCGAAAAAAACCTTGAATCATGGTTCAGGCAAAACTACACAGGACCCATACAGCATATATTTAGCTTTCAGTCGCCGGCTGACCCTGCAATACCGGTTGTCGAAGCAGTTATTGAAAACCATCCTGCCATTAATTGCCAGGTAATTGTAAACCCGGTTATAGAAGGCCTTAATGGCAAAAGTTCGAATATGGTCTATGGTATGAAGAAAGCAATTTACGACATAGTACTTTTTGGAGACAGCGATATTAGAGTCAAGCAGGACTTTATTGTAAAAATGGTTCGTCCTCTAAAGAAAGAAAAGGTTGGCATGACTACCTGCGGTCAGGTTAATATAGGTGGGCGTGATTTCTGGACCAGATTTTTTACATTTACTCAGAACACTGAGACTGATTTCATTTGGGCATTCTTAACGAAGCTGGGAGTGGATGTGGGTGCAACCGGAGCAGCATTTGCCATGAGAAAGGAACTGTTGGAAGAGGTAGGCGGGCTTGAAGCTTTTGGAGCCTCGCTTCTTGAAGACCTTCATCTGGGAAATACCCTTTATAGGATGGGTTATAAGCTTGTACTCGGCCCTTTCATCGAATGCCATGTCCATAAGTGTGCCAAGGAGAAGTCCTTTAATTATGCCAGACGCATTGCAGTCGGCATAAGAGCCCATATAGCGATTGAACTTCCGGCATTTGTATTGATGATGTTCTGGTATTGGATCATATTTTTCCTGGGTGTTATCTTTGCAAACCCATATGTGATTTATTTGTCTTTCATATATATGGCCTTGCGGGTTATTCACGGTCTTATAATGAGAGTGCTGACAAAGAACAAAATTATGTTGACAGATGTCATAACGCCCTTGTTTTTTGATTTGTTCGCTACCTTCTATCTGCTATTTTCCATTCGCAGCACGTCAATCAGGTGGAGGGGAATAGAGTATTCCGTGAAAAAGGGCGGATATATAGAAAACACAATGTATGACATGGAAGACTATGATGAGCTTGAAGAGGATGTAAAGGTCTGATTGATAGAGACTCAAGAGGATGCGGAGACAGATTTTGACTGTCAAAGTGTCCTATTCGCTTTACGCAAGTTCCTTTCGGTATATTCTATATGTTTTGTTGTGAACCGCCCCTGTACCTTCGATATCGGCTCTCATTTTCAGGTTGGTTTCGCCTATTGTAGAGGCCTCGCCTGATGTAAAGCCATTTTTGAGGGCATTCTTAAAGGCGGTATAATAAATTGCATGAGAGACGCCTTTACTCCTGAATTCCGGTATCACAAACATGGCAAAGGCTCTGGCATTTTTGATTCTTTTCTTGTAATACAAGTATTTTAATGCACCCAGTGGGCTTATCCTGCCGTTTAGATGAATCAATACCTGATTGTAGTCGGGAAGCGCGATAGCAAAGCCAATCGCTTCGTCGCCATGCCGTGCAATTGGTATAAGGTCTGGATCTGCAAAGGAAACAAGCCTTTTTGCTATGTCCTGCACTTCCTCCAGGGTCGGAGGAACCAGATCCGGCCATTCTGCCGGCATAGCCTTGTCCATTACATATTTGAGCGACTCAATTTCTCTATTCAGATTTTTAAGATCCAATGTATCAACTCTGAAATCATAGCGCTTTTGCGCATACTCTATTGTCTTTGTCGGATCCCTCCGAAATGCAGTATGATCCATGCTATATGCATAGACATCATAATCCTTTGAAAAACCGAATTGCTCGATGAACTCCATATAATAGGATGGATTGTATGAATTCATGAGTGTAGGCGGCTCGTCAAAGCAATCCACAAGAAGCCCTTTGTTCTCATCTCCGTCGGTTCCCGTGACAGCACACGGGCCGCAGACAAAATCAGCCCCGTTTTGCTTTGCCCACACACAGGCGGCATCAAGCAGCATTTCGGCGGCCTCGTAATCCCTGATGCACTCGAACATGGAGAAAAAGGCCATATTCATTTTTTTCTTCTCATTGAGGTTGGTATCGATACCTGCGTATACTCTTCCGACAGTGTCACCGTCTTTTACAGCCAAAAACAGCCTATAGATTATTTTATTAAGAGTAGGGTTCTTAACAGGATCGAGGGATGCCTTGACATCGCTTATTAGAGGTGGCACCCAGCACTTGTCATTTTTATATATTTTCCATGGAAGCTTGATAAACTGCTTCATATCAGATTTTGTAACCACTGTCCTTATTTCAGGCCTCATCAAAAAAACCTCCTCACAATAAGTACCGTTGAAGTCATATTCCATTGTATCATTACGGTATCCCCGTCGCAATGAATAGACAAAAACGAAATTGTTGACTGTAGATAAAAAAGCTGATATGTTAGATTCAGCGCACTTTAATAATGTGAAATATTAAAGTGTGAAACATTATTCATTTAGGAGATGCCTTGTATGAATTCCAAAATACAGGACCAATCGACCGACGGATTATTTGAGGCGATACTGCTTTTAGAAAATGCAGAAGAGTGCTATAATTTCTTCGAGGACATCTGCACAGTATCTGAGATCAAAGCAATGGCTCAGAGGCTGGAAGTGGCAAAAATGCTGAGAGCAGGGCATACTTATATGGACATCAGCGAAAAAACAGGGGCCAGCACAGCCACAATCAGCAGAGTCAATCGATGCTACCATTATGGCGAGGATGGCTATAAAACGATGCTTGACAGGCTTGAAAGGAAAGGAAGATAAGGAAGGGAGCTTATTTTTGTGTTTCCGCTTTGTATCCTCCATATTTCAAGGTCTGATTTATTACCTTGCAAATAAAGGGATTGGAGGTTTTTATGTTCAAAAAAATGTTTGAGAAAATTGTAGGATCCTATAGTGAGCGAGAATTGAAGAGAATTGCTCCTCTGGTGGATGAAATAGAATCATTGGAGCCTGAAATCAAGGCATTGTCCGATGAACAGCTTAAGGCAAAAACGCCTGAGTTTAAAAATAGGTTGGAAAATGGTGAAACCCTGGACGACATTTTGCCTGAGGCCTTTGCCGTCGTAAGAGAGGCTTCTGTCAGGGTTCTTGGAATGAGACATTTTAGAGTGCAATTAATTGGTGGTATCGTGCTACATCAGGGTAGGATCGCGGAAATGAAAACAGGCGAAGGTAAGACCCTTGTAGCTACGCTGCCGGTCTATCTGAATGCCCTTACAGGGAAAGGCGTTCATATCGTAACTGTCAATGATTATCTGGCAAGGCGTGACAGCGAGTGGATGGGTAAGGTGTATGGCTTTCTTGGCCTTAGTGTAGGACTGATTGTACACGGATTGGACAATGCTGAAAGAAGAAAGGCATATAGCTGCGATATTACCTATGGTACCAATAATGAATTCGGATTTGATTACCTTAGAGATAACATGGTTATTTATAAAAATGATATGGTTCAGCGGGAGCTGCATTATGCTATTGTTGACGAGGTTGACAGCATATTGATAGACGAGGCCAGAACCCCTCTTATTATCTCGGGAGCCGGGGACAAATCAACGGATCTTTATAAGAGAGCGAATTCCTTTGCTTCCAGGTTGAAGGCTAAAGTGGTTGTCGAATCTGACGACAAACAGAGCGATGAGGATGTGGAAGCAGACTATATCGTTGATGAGAAGGCACATACAGCTGCGCTGACTGCCAGAGGCGTTACGAAGGCGGAGCAGTATTTCGGTATCGAGAACCTCTCCGACCCTGATAATATGACAATTTCCCACCATATAAATCAGGCTGTAAAAGCCCGTGGATTGATGAAAAGGGATAGGGAATATGTGGTGAAGGATGGCGAAGTCATAATTGTCGATGAATTTACCGGGCGCTTAATGTATGGTAGAAGGTACAGCGATGGTCTGCATCAGGCAATCGAGGCTAAGGAAAATGTTGAGGTTGAGAGGGAAAGCAAAACCCTGGCGACAATTACATTCCAGAATTATTTCAGAATGTACGGAAAGCTAGCCGGCATGACGGGTACTGCATTGACTGAGGAGCAAGAGTTCCAGACCATTTACAAGCTGGATGTAATTGAAGTCCCGACAAATATGCCCATGGTTAGGATTGATAACCCGGATTGCGTTTATAAGAATGAAAGGGGCAAATTTAACGCTGTAATCGATGAAATTGCAGATTTGAATAAGAAGGGTCAGCCGGTGCTGATAGGTACTATTTCCATTGAAAAATCTGAGTTGCTCAGCATCATGCTGAAGAAGAGGGGCGTCCCTCATCAGGTGCTGAATGCAAAATTTCATGATAAGGAGGCAGAAATCATTGCTCAGGCCGGTAAGCTTGGCGCTGTGACGATTGCCACCAACATGGCAGGCCGTGGTACTGATATTGTCCTTGGGGGTAATGCCGAGTATATGGCGAAGCAGGAGCTGAGAAAGCAGGGCTATTCCGAGGAATTGATAAATGAATCCACAAGCTTCAATGACACTACAGATGATGAAATACTGGAGGTAAGGGCAGCTTTTAAGCGGTTTAACGACGATTATAAGAGGCAGAACAGCCTTGAAAAGGAAAAGGTCATCGAAGCCGGAGGACTTTACATCATAGGCACGGAACGGCACGAATCCAGGCGTATTGATAATCAGCTCAGAGGACGTTCAGGCCGTCAGGGGGATCCGGGATCTTCACGGTTCTATATCTCACTGGAGGATGACCTGATGAGACTGTTCGGTTCAGATAGACTGGCGGCGATTGTTGAAACTCTCGGCCTTGAGGAAGATCAGCCTATTGAACACAAGATGCTGTCAAATGCCATTGAAAATGCCCAGCGAAAAGTTGAAGGCAAGAATTTTGACATCAGAAAACACGTTCTGCAATATGACGACGTGATGAATATGCAAAGAGAGGTTATTTACGGTCAGCGTAAGCAAGTTCTTGACGGTGAAAATCTCAGGGATTCCTTCATGAAGATGATTGAAAACAATGTGAACAATCTGGTTTCCGCCTACTGCTCAGAAAGTGTTTATCCTGATATGTGGGATTGGGAGGAAATTAGAACACAAGCCCAGGAGATGTTAGTACCGGCCGGCAAGCTGACTCTTTCCCGTGGGGAGATGGAGGGTTATACAAGTGAGGATTTGAAGGAGACCCTTTATAACTCTGTGGTGGAGGCATATGAAGCGAAGGAAGCGGAATATGGCTCTGAAATGATGAGAGAGCTGGAGAGGATTGTTTTGCTCCGGGTGGTTGATGAAAAATGGATGGATCACATCGACGCTATGGATCAGCTGCGTCACGGTGTTGGTATGCGTGCATATGGGCAGCGGGATCCTGTTGTGGAGTATAAATACGAAGGCTTTGAAATGTTTGAGGAAATGATTAGGAGTATTCATCAGGATTCAGTTAAAATGATTCTGCGTTTGCGTGTAAATCGTGAACAGGGAGCTCCTAAGAGGGAAAAGGTCGCAGAGCCTGTAGAGGCCAGTCATGGCGACACAGGGCCGCGGAAGCCTGCTGTGCGAAGTAGTGAAAAGGTCGGCAGAAATGATCCCTGCCCTTGCGGCAGCGGAAAGAAATATAAGAGGTGCTGCGGTGCAAATTAGTAGTGAAAGATATTACTGTTCAACATTAACTATAGAGAATTACGAGATATGGAATAGAACTTATGACTTATGATGAAACATTGACCTATATACATGGAGCGTTGAAGTTCGGAAAAAAGCTTGGCCTTCATAATATTGGATTTCTGCTGAAATTGATGGGCAATCCGCAAAAAAACCTTAGATTTGTACATGTTGCGGGAACAAACGGCAAGGGCTCTACGTCTGCTTTTATAGAAGGGATACTGGCGCAAGCCGGCTACAAAACAGGCTTATATACATCTCCCTATATCCAGCGCTTTACCGAGAGGATACGGATTGGCAAGGATGAAATCAGCAGGGAAGAGTTAGCTGACATCACTGCCTATGTTAAAGAGCATGTAGATAAAATGATTGCTTTGGGGCAGAACCATCCCACGGAGTTTGAAATCATTACGGCTATTGCCTTTGAGTATTACTGTCGCAAGGAATGTGATCTGGTAGTGCTTGAGGTAGGCCTGGGAGGAAGGTATGACCCGACGAACATTATCGAAGCCCCTGAGCTGGCCGTCATTACTGCCATCAGCTATGATCACACGGAAAGGCTTGGCAAGACACTACCGGAGATTGCATCAGAGAAGGCCGGGATCATAAAGCAGGGTGCAGATGTAGTGTTATACGGGCAGTGCAAGGAGGTAGAGCAGGTTTTTGAAAGGGCATGTGCACAAAAAGGGGCACATTTGCACAGAACTAATTTTTCAGGCATTAGGGAGCACTGCTCTGGAATTGATGGACAAACCTTTACCTTCGGTGAGTATGAGGATTTAGAAATTCGTCTGCTGGGAAGGCATCAGATTTATAATGCCGCTGTAGCTGTGAATGCGGCGAGGATTCTATCTGCAAAGGGCTTTGACATATCGGAGGAGAATATTAGAAAGGGCCTGGTGAATACGAAATGGCCGGGAAGACTGGAGCTTCTTTCGAAAAACCCCGTATTTATCATTGACGGAGCACACAACCCGGGAGGAGCATTAGCGCTGAGAGCCTTTCTTTGGGATACCTTCCCGGGAAGACCGGTGAGCTTTATTATGGGAGTGTTGAGAAACAAGGATTACCTATCGATGATGAGGATAGTACTACCCGGGTGCAAAAGGTTCTTTGCGGTGATGCCGGACAGTCCAAAAGCATTAGGTTCGGAAGAACTTGCCAAAGCCGCTTCCAGCTATTGTAATCACGTACAGGTTAGTGATACAATTGAAGAAGTCGTCAGAACATCTATTGAAAGTGCTGAAGATGATGAGATTATATGTGCGTTCGGGTCGCTCTATTATATAGGCACAGTAAAGGAATTATTCTGAACTCAGGCTTTTGCGATGTAACCTTAATACGAATTAGCTAGCGGAACTAAAAACATGATATATCGCAAGGTGTCCGAACTAAAGACTTGGAGGTGAGACTACTTATGGATTTAAGGGCGGAGTTGAATAACTTCAAACCCATCAATCTGGAAGAAATCGTACAAGCTGAGGAAAAGATTCCTGACAATATTCGCAACTCAGTATTCCTGTATAACAAGGCTATTGAAAGCCTTAGGTCGGGTAGCGAGGATATTGCAATGATCGGACTCAGAAAAGCCATCTCCATGAATCCGAGCTTTAATGAAGCTCGAAATCTGTTGGGTATTTGCTATAGCTACGTGGGAGAAACACAAAGAGCCGCCGAAATGTTCAATAGGGTCAGTGAGGCTGAGTCAAACGGGGTTTTGGCGATGAGCTATATGCGTAAATTCGGAATGGTCGAAGAAGCACCACAGCAATCGGACAAGCAGGCCGGCAAGCTGAGCCTGAGGAGGGAA
>CAYOKA010000054.1:0-13978 GCA_964404395.1 uncultured Oscillospiraceae bacterium
TAAGTAGGCTATATCAATGCTTCGAATGCACAAAAACACAATATATTGCGTCATTACCGTTGCGTTATACTATATATTGCGTGACATCAATACTACCGTCTCAACATGCCCACTCCATGGGAACATGTCCACCGGCTGTACCTCTACCACCTTATATCCCTGTCCACAAAGATACTTCAAATCCCTTGCCAGCGTAGCCGGGTTGCAAGAGACATAGACAATTCTATCCGGCTGCATTTCTGCCAGCAGACGCAGCAGGGATTCATCGCAGCCCTTGCGGGGCGGATCCAGCACGACGACATCCGCAAGGATTCCACGGCCGTACAACTCGGGGACGACCTTCTCCGCTTCTCCGGCGATGAACTCAGCATTTTTCACTCCATTGATCTGCGCGTTCCTGCGGGCATCTTCAATAGCCGCGTCCACTACCTCCACGCCATAAACCTTCTTCGCCTTTTCTGAAAGAAATAGCGAAATCGTCCCTATACCGCAATAGAGATCAAAAACAGTTTCCTTGCCTGTCAGGCCTGCATATTCCAAAGCTTCGGAGTAAAGTACTTCTGTCTGCCTTGGGTTGACCTGAAAGAATGAATGGGGAGAAATCATATACTTATAGGGTCCTATGGTATCGGTGATGGTTTCGCTCCCATATAGCAAAATGTTTTTTCGTCCAAGTATGACATTGGTCTTTTCGGTATTGACATTGAGGTATATGCTCTTAACCCCTCGATCTGCCTCAAGCAGCCGTCGAACCAACTCGTCGGCACCGGGCAGCTGCCTGCCGTTGATGACCAGCACGACCATAAGCTCTCCGGTGTTGAAGCCGACTCGCGTTACAATATGCCGCACTAGCCCCTTCCCGCTTTTCTCATCATAGATTGGAATCTCATACTCGTTCAAAAATTGACTAATAACCCTGCGAATATTATCGCTGTGGGCATCCTGAATTTCACACTCATCGGATTGTATAACATCATGGGAGCGGGCAGCATAAAATCCGGTTACTGCTTTGCCCTCTACCATGGCAACCGGATACTGAGCCTTATTCCTGTATCTGTATGGCTGCTCCATGCCGATAGTATCGTGTACATCAAGGTCAACCAATCCGCCAATCCGCTTCAGGGTATCCCTCACAAGTTCGGTCTTAAAGTCCAGCTGCGCCTTATAATCCAGATGCTGCAGATTGCAGCCCCCACATCTTTTATAGGCTTGACAAAAGGGCTCGATTCTGTCAGGAGACGGCTGAAGCACTTCTATCAGCTTCCCAACTCCATAGCTTTTGGTCAGCTTGATGATTTTTACTATTGCACGTTCCCCTTTCAGCGCACCGTCCACAAAAACGGCAAGTCCATCCAGCCTGCCAACTCCCTGCGCTTCATGGGTCATGTCTGTTATATCAATGACATAATTCTGATTTTTTTCTATCTTAGTTTCAATCATTTTTTTCACAATAAAGTACTTCTCATTTCTAAACCCTAAACTGGTTAAGTAAGTTGTTGAGTGACCCGGACACCTCATCCAGCTTGGCAGTCATCTCTTCCATTTCTTCAATGGTTTTTTGCTGCAGCTCAAGATCCTCATTAATCCCCGCACTTGACACCGCTGTAAGGTTCACCGTATGGTCTATTGTGTCTACGACTTCTGCCTGCAAGTCTATGTTGTCCTTATGACTTCTGACTGCATCAGCCGTTGACTTTAATGTATCAACTATATTATCAATAGCTCCTGCTATTTCAAGAATACTGCTCCTGGCTGCAATAATTTTTTCTGTACCCTCATCTACGCTGTTGATGCCATCTCCGATCCTGTCAACCGCATACTGAATTTTGTTCTGAATCTCACTGATAAGCGCCCTTATCTCATGAGCTGCCTTATTGCTTCCATCCGAAAGCTTTCTTATCTCTTCGGCTAAAACTGTAAAGCCCTTTCCCTGCTGCCCCGCCCTGGCGGCCTCTATCGCCGCATTAAGCGCCAGCAGATTCGTCTTGGAGGCAATTCCAGTTATAGTATCAGTAATTTCACCAATTTTATCAGAAGAATTCTCCAGAGCATTAATGGAATCTGCAATCTGCTTCACTGTATCCGTAACGTTTCTAATGACCAGCTCCGCTTCCTGAACGGATTTTTCTCCGGAGGCGACAATTTCAATTGCCATCATTCCATCAGCAACCGCTTTGTCGGTGGTGATTACCAAGCCCTCGTCATCGTGTCCGCTAACCTCAGGAGCGGCACTCGAAGCTGAAGCTGCCTGTTTGTCCCATGCGAGCAGGCTATCCATTATATTCTTAAACCCGCGGGACATCTTTTCAATACCCTCCTTGCTGTTTGCAAACAGTTCGGTAAGGCCTTCCCTGAGAATTCCAATATCTCCGCTGGTACTCTTCACCTTCTCAAGCATCTTCTGTTGACCATCCAGGACATCGTTTACCCTAGTGCCCAGTTCTCCTATTTCATCACTTCGCTTATCCATTACCCTGCCGGTCAAATCACCCTTGCCTGCTTTTTCTAGTAATTTAGTCATGCCTCTGATAGGCCTCAGTATATTCCTTGAAATAAGCAGTGCAATGAGCATGCCGATAATCAGCGAAACAATGGCAATGCCACCAAGCGCCCACAAAAGCCTCTCTTTTAGGTTTCTGGATTCTTCAATATCATCTGCCAGGTAGCCCTTATAAGCCTTCTCCAACACTGTCAGGCCTTCAATCTGTTTGTTATACAACGAAACCGATTCCATGTAGGCTTTAGACAAGCCTGTATCCTCCAATACCTGCTTTGCGGATAAGAGCCCATCGTATGTTTCGGAAAACCCGCTGCATGCTTCAGCAGCAAGAGGAGCATTTCCGGCAGTCATAAGTGCTTCCAGCTCCTTCAGTGCTTCTTCAGCGTTATCTACATGTATATCAAAGTCAGCCTTACTGCTCTTCCCGCCGTTCATAGCGACCAATGCCTCGCTGTATGAGTCCCGGGTCGATGAAATTGCAGTGTCAATCAGTGTAAGCTTTGATATGGCACCTTGAAGAGTGCCTGTAGCTAAGCCCTCTATAATCTGCCGGGCATCTGTTCCTGTCCTGATCGATGCGTCAAGATAGCTACGGACAGCCTGTGTCAGGGATGCATCGTATTCCTTTGAAGTCGTAGTGGGTAACGTTGTTGCAGCGTCACCTGGCTCACCATATATATCCCTGGCATACTGAGAAGCGGATTGCGTGTCCGATAGAGAAGCCGACTGCGCCTTCAAGTTCTCTATTTCCGCCTTCAGGCTGTCGATTTCTGCCTGTAGCTTTTCAATATCAGACCGTAGTTCTATTTGGGATGCCATCATCTCATTGTTGGCATCAAATGCATCCTTATGCTCACTCAAAACCTTCTCTACAGCCAACACCATCTCGCCCAGTGCATCCTGCTGCTCAGCAGTCAGGCGCTCCAGCGAGGTCTTATTGGAGGCAAGCGACTGCACCGTAAAATCCATCTGCTCCAGTATTAATCCCTTTAGTTCCTGCTCTTTATCGAGAAGCGAAACATACTGTCCTTCAAAGGCTGTCAGCCTACCGTCATATTCAGTCCTGTCAGTCTTTTTGATGCTATCCGAAATTTTCCCTTTGAAAAGCTCGACAAATTGACTATTATTATCTTTAAGCTGATTCAGTTCCGCTTTTTCACTTTCTTCAGATTGCTGTGCAAGGCTTTCAATAGCTTGCATAATATTATCATTATTCTCATCGAAATTATTGCCAACCGAAAGATTAAGACTTGCCATGCTTTCTGAAACCATCACCTGCTGCGAATCAAGCAGGTTCCTGATTTCACGCACACTGACTATGCGGTCATTATTGCTGTCTGCGCTCGCAGCGATTTCCGACACAACCAGATTGTATCCTCCGAATGTGACAGCAAGCGTAGCAATTGAACAAATCAGTACAATTATCACAAAAGCCAGAACCAGTTTTGCCCGTATGTTTATCATCTTCTTTTCATCTCCGTCAAATTTTTGAAGGGTAGAAAATGCGAATTAATGTAAATCACGCATACAACATTATATAATTCGATATAATAACACAAAATCCTTCTTATATTATAGGGAATAAATGAGTGTTGATGTATAAAACATATAAAAATTTGACAAAGTGATGATAATAAATTATAAATAGATAGTGCAATAAATTTTTTCGGGAAAAAAGGTTTTTTTAAACTTATGTAGAATTCATATTATTGTACCCTTTTTTCTCGCGGTATCTGTACAAAAGATAAGTAAGAGTTATTTGTTATTATCATTTTTTACAGGACGGTTGAGACATGAGGAAGGGAAAGGCCAAAAAAACAGAAAAGAAATACCTGTCGATAGTATTGGTTCCGCATTCGTCAAGTCATGTAAAGGTATTTAAATTTACTTCTTTCTACGCAAAAATCATAGTATGTGTTCTTATATTGACCTCAGTATTTGTTGCAGGAGGTCTTTATATTTCGAAAATGCTGGACGAGAATAAGGCCCTGAAGCAGAACATTGACGATCTGTACAGCACCAATACACAGCAGCGAAAGCTTATAGATGTGAAGACCGATGAAGTAGCAAAGCTAAAAGAAGACAGTGCTATTTTTAATGAAATCGTGAATGATAAGATAGAAGAGTTTACGAACAGCTTCAATCAGATAACAGATGACTACATTGAGGAGAGAAGTACAAAGACTGACCGTTCGGGCGATAGAACAGAAACGGGGTTTACAAATGACATGCGTGGGCTCAAGGATACTCTTGACGGCTTGAGCATGCTTTACAGTCGTTCTTCCGATGCGCCTATAGGTGACCTTAGCTCAGCGGAAGCCAAAATAGAAGCATTCATGGGCACTGTGCCAACTCTTTGGCCGGCAAGCGGCAGACTCACGGATGAGTTTGGATACAGAAGTGATCCATTTACAAGAAGGAAAAAATTCCATGCCGGTATTGACATCGGCGCCAATTACGGTGTAAAAATAAAAGCTGCTGCCAGCGGCAAGGTAATCTTTGCAGAGTATACCGCCGGCACAGGCCGTACGGTGAAAATCAGTCATGCACGCGGTATCACCACTGTTTACGGACATGCCTCCTCCATTCTTGTTGAGAAGGGTCAGACCGTAGAAAAGGGTGATGTTATAGCAAAGGTGGGCAGCTCAGGACGCAGTACAGGTCCCCATCTTCACTTTGAAGTATTACTATATGGAACTGCGGTTGATCCATTAAAGTATCTTGACGCAAAATAGAGCATGCTGAAATAAAACAAATCCATCGAGGAAAAAGGCTTTTGCCCAAATAAGGAGGTTTATTATGTTTAGAAAAGGTTCAGCTGGCCGTGACGGAGTAGATACACTGGTAGGTGTTAGCTCTGTCTTTACAGGAGGCATAGAGGCGGATGGCACTGTCAGAATCGACGGTAAAGTAAACGGTGATGTAAAGGCAGCCGGCAATGTTTATATTGGTGAACAGGCTGTTGTTAAAGGAAACATCGACGCTTCCAACGTTCATCTGTCCGGCACAATAGAGGGCAACATTATCACAGCGGGCATATTGAAAATCAAATCATCTGCTAAGTTGTATGGGAATATCAAGGTTAATAGCTTTGTTGCTGACGAAGGTGCCTTGTTTCAGGGAAAGTGTGACATGATGGAAGCTTCTCCACCTGAAAAGGCTACAGCGAAAACAAAAAGGAATAATAAAAAGAGCAATGTTCTCGAGGAAGTATATGAGAAGGCAGAGAAGCCGGACTGAAATGATACCGGTAATGCGTTCATATTGATTAATCAGAAGCCTAAAAGCTTCAGAATGTCAAGTTGAATGACGATAGCGGCAAGGCAAATAATTAGTGTAGCAATTCCAAAGCGGAGCAGCAGACGGATTTCTCTGAGGTTCCGCTTTTTTATATACCAGCATCTACGGTATATCCTGCTTTTTCTGAACATGAGAATAACACCCCCGTGCAATATAGTATGCCGGAGCCACCTCATTGGTTACAGTTCTTGCTGTGAATCAAAATGTCCATTGCCATATATCTTTTTAGAGCCATTTCCATCTGTCCATATACGTCCTCCAGGAATAGGCTGTAAAGGCTTGCATCTTCAATCAGGTACTTGCTATCCAAGGCGCGGTCCAATATGTTGCAGACCTTTTTTTGTATTTCCTTATCCTCCAGCACCTTCATGTTCCTGTCCTTTGCAATAACAAGCCGCAACAGGGAAGGCATTTTCAGCGACGGTATATCAGGCTCCTGCTCCAACCCCAGCAATTCATCTATTTCTATGCCGAGTGCCTGCGTAATTCTAATAAGAACATCCAGGTTAGGATTTGTCTTTCTGCCGTTTTCCAGTTGAGACAAATAACCTGGGGAAATACCGGCTTCTTTGGCAAAGCCCACCAGAGGAATATTCAATTCTTCCCTCCGGGCTTTGATAATCTCACCCATCTCTATTTGCATGAACACCCCTCCTCAACTTTTATCATGGGCATCTTGCGATTTTTTATGTTTAAGCTCCGCAGCATAAAGCCTTACCATAGAAACATTTTACATAATAACAGCAGCTTTATCAACATAAATCAAGGTTTTACCTTGATTACCGGGTTTTGCAGTGATATTTTAATTATGCTATAATAACCTCACAAGTGAGGTTATTATATGCCTCCGGCGGAATTTATGGCCGTGCGATATTTTCGGCTTGGCATAAATCTGGTGCCGAAACGCACATGGCTAATTATATCATGATTTTTTTCAAATTCATGATATAATGTACTGGCTTAATTAGTTGTACAGGAACAAAAGCTATGCCCTGGCAGTCAAACTAAAATAATTATAGCAATTTATGATATGCGTAAATAAGGAGGACGTGCATGAAGTCCACAAAAAAGTCCGCTCCCGGCGGAGCATCAAAGAAAAGGAAAGTGTTTACCTTTATATGGAAATTTATAGCCACTTTTCTGACTTGCCTATTTGTTCTTATTGTAGCAATTGGCTGCGCATTCGGGGGCATTGTAGGAGGCGCAATTTACGGTTATATCGAAACTGCCGAGCCAATAACCGAAGAACAGCTTATTGCAAAGACCTCCGGCAATACCACATTTATATATGATTCAAAGGGAAAGATAATACAAAAGCTTACCGGCAAGGATAACATGGACAGCGAATATGTTTCGGACAAGGAGGTTCCCAAATACCTTAAGGATGCTATTATTGCAATAGAAGATGAACGTTTTGAAGATCATAATGGAATTGATATACAGGGAATTATAAACGCGGGTCTAGGCTTTGCAAAAAGCATCGTTTCCGGCGACAGCTCCTCAGTACGAGGCGGCAGTACAATCACCCAACAGGTTGTCAAAAACATTACCGGCAAAACGACTCGCTCAATAGAGCGTAAAGTACAGGAATGGTATGCAGCAGTACAGTTGGAGAGAAAAATGGAAAAGTGGCAGATCCTCGAGCTTTATATGAACCTGAGCTATTGGGGCAACAGCTGCAACGGAGTTCAATCCGCATCCAAAAAGTATTTTGGCAAACCCGTCCAACAGCTGGATCTGGCTGAATGTGCGCTGCTTGCAGGTATTACAAATAGTCCGGGAACCCATAATCCCTTTTCTGAAAGCGGAAAGAAAAGTGCAAAAAAGCGCCAGGAAACTATATTGGCTAAAATGCTGGAGCTGGGTAAAATTAATCAGACACAGTTCAATCAAGCTATTAAGCAGAATCTGAAATATGCCCCCAGGTCACAATCACAAAAGGTCACCAGTGTACAAAGTTACTTTGTGGATCAGGTAATCATCGATGTCAGAGATGCTCTAATGGAAGAGAAAAATATTTCCTACACAGCGGCAAATTATATGATATACGGTGGCGGGTTGGAAATACACACCACCTTTGATGCAGCCATTCAAGCAGACATGGATTCGGTTTTTATGGATGATGAGTACTTTCCCCTGGTGAATAAAATGGCCGAAAGGCAGATGGAACATCCCCAAGCCGCAATGGCTATAGTTGACGTACAAAATGGCCATGTTAAAGCGCTTCGAGGCGGTTATGGTAAAAAGGAAGCAAGTAATACACTAAACCGCGCCTCATCTTCACAAATGAAGAGGCAGCCGGGCTCCAGTATTAAGCCCATAGCAGCATATGCGCCGGCCATCGATTTGAAATTGCTTACGCCGGCGACGATTATTGATGACATCCCTGCATACATGCTGACAGGCAAGGATGCTGCTAGACCATACCCGCGCAACTATGACTGGAGGCATGATGGTCTGACAACTGCGAGAAACGGCCTGAAAAATTCTGTAAACGTCGTAGCGGCAAAAATTTGGAAGGATATACTTGGTGCGGACAACTCCATAGATTATCTTAAAAAGGTTGGAATCAACAGAGAAAATGAAAAGTACCTTTCGCTGGTCCTGGGCGGTCTGGAGGAAGGCGTAAATCCGCTACAAATGGCAGCAGCCTATGTGCCCTTTGCCCACGAGGGTATGTACTATGAGCCGACAACTTTTACACTGGTCTTAGATGTCGAGGGCAGAGAAATGATTAACCGTAAGGCAGCCAAGTTCAACATTGCCTACAGTGAGCAGACAGCTTTCATTATGGTTGACATGATGAAGGAGGTAACAAAGGGCAGAACCTCTCCTTACCCCCATAGTGGTACAGCAGTAAAAAACGTAACCGAAGAGATTGTAGGTATGCCTGTTGCAGGAAAGACAGGTACTACAAGTCTTAACATAGACAAGTGGTTCGTCGGTTATACCCCCTATTATTCCGCCGCTGTCTGGTACGGCTATGACAATAGCGGCAGTGAGCCTATAAAAATAACAACTCAGGAGTATGATCAGGCTCAGATAATTTGGGCTGCTGTTATGAAAAAGGTTCATGAGGGATTACCACAGAAGGATTTTGAAAAACCGGCTACCGGAATTGTTCAGAAGAAAATTTGCATATATTCAGGCAAAATTGCAACCGAGCTTTGTGCCCATGATCAAAGAGGAAATGCAACCAAGGTAGAGTATTTTATAAAAGGAACCGAACCAAGAGATGACGACCTGTGTACGCTGCATATTGAAGCACAGGTGTGTACCGAAAGCCAGGATACACTCAAGCGAAATCTACTGGCAGGTCCATATTGCCCTGAAGAAAATGTAGTAAGCAAGGTATTTATAGAACGCGCGGAGCCTTATGTCCCTGTGTATCCAAACGAAACTGCTCCAAGAGATGTGGCCTATGAGCTGCCCGCAGGAGAATACTGTACAGTTCACGGAGAACCTGACCCGTCAACTCTGCCTGGTTTTGACGATTGGGATATATTTGATTTTATACAATGGCCTGAAACCGGTAGACCCCCGGTAGACGATTCGCAGAATAATGGCGGTACGCACAATAGTGATGGCCCGAGCGGTAGTATACATAGTGGCGACACAACAGATACCGGTTCAACGTCCCAAAGCAGCTCGGATAATGCCGACGGATCCAATAGCGATGCATCTGGAATTGGAACGCCTTAACCCGGCACAAGGGTCCCCGGCTCTGCTTGTCAGGCGCAAACCCTTCTGGTATACTGTTTTAAACCGATATATCGAGGTGTTATTATGAAAATTACACAAACCTGCAGTCAGGTCAAAGCTGCTTCCTTGAAGCTTGCTGCGGTAAGCACGGATGAAAAAAACAAGGCTCTGCTCAATATTGCTGAATCCCTGATTGCGCATAAGCAGGAAATATTTAAGTCCAATGAGGAGGATCTTAGAAGGAGCGAAGCAGAAAAGCTCCCCTTTCCGCTGCTTAAGAGGCTCAAGTTTGACGATGCAAAGCTAAACGATGTCATAGATGGTATACACAGCCTGATTAAGCTGGAGGATCCGGTAGGTAAGACACTTTTATCCACTCAGCTCGATGAAGGGCTGGAGCTCTATAAGGTAACCTGTCCCATAGGCGTGATTGGTGTTATTTTCGAATCAAGGCCGGACGCTTTGGTGCAGATATCCACTCTTTGCCTGAAAAGCGGTAACGGCGTTCTTTTGAAGGGCGGCTCCGAGGCCAGAGAAACCAACAGAATATTGTCCGAGATTATTATATCTGCCTCTGAGGAAGCCGGTATGCCAAAAGGCTGGTGCGGCCTTCTTGAAACAAGAGCGGACATCAATGAGCTGCTCAAGCAGGACAAATATGTGGATTTAATTATTCCCAGAGGTTCCAATGAATTTGTCAGGTATATCATGAATAACACTAATATATCAGTTATGGGGCATGCCGATGGAATATGCCACTGCTTTATTGATGCCTCTACCGATTTGGACATGGCTGTAGGTATCGCCATTGATTCCAAAACACAATATGTGGCTGTCTGCAACGCCCTGGAAACCCTACTGGTTCATAAGGACATTGCCGGGGACTTTCTGCCGCTTCTGAAGAAGGCTGCCGATCTGAAAAATCTGGAATTGTTCGGATGCCCCGATACACTTTCCAAAATTCCTGTTAAAGCCGCTGCTGATGAAGACTGGAGAACCGAGTATTTAGATTATAAGCTGTCCATTAAAGTAGTACAGAATCTGGGTGAGGCCATTGACCATATAAATAAATACGGCTCAGGTCACACCGATTCCATCGTCACCGCCGACAGGGAACATGCCGCTCGCTTTATGGCCCTTGTAGACTCGGGCAACGTGTTTTGGAACTGTTCCACACGTTTTAGCGACGGTTTCAAATATGGCTTAGGTGCAGAGGTGGGCATCAGCACGGGAAAGCTTCACTCTAGAGGGCCGGTTGGGCTGGAAGGCCTTGTCATATATAAATACAATCTGATTGGTAATGGCCAAATTGTAGCGGACTATGCGGAAAAGAGAAGCTGCTTCACCCACAGAAATTTGAACAAAAGCTTCCCACTGTAATGAACATATCACATTACAGAGGATTTTACATAATATGAAATGTGAATATAAAACAATGGTGAGTATTATGGGAAATCAGCTAAGCTTAGATAATATTACAAACACGCTTTTGACGCTTCAGAAGTTGAGATATTTGTATGACCCAAAAGCACGTTCGGAAAATAGAGACCCCCGCTATGTGGAGCCGGACAAATTGTCCTTGATGCAGGAGCTTTTATCCGTTGCCTCGAGCTTAATGCCCCAGATGAGAGGTCCCTCATACAGCGTAGCTTTTAGCTCCTGCAATCAGTACAGCAGCACATACCGCGATCTCAAGCGCCAGATCAGAGGCATGAGCAGGATTAACTTCGACCAGAATAGTATCCTCGAAATATTGAAGCTGGTCACCCCTATATTGGAGAACAGGCAGAGGCTATTCGTGGATAAAACCGTTAAAATTATTGATATCCTTCAAGCATAAAACTCATTGACAATGCCTGCCTGTTGTGATTATAATAATCTTGTCTTTACTCAAGAGTCACTGATTACATCGGAAGTTCGGGAGAGTAACTATGGCAGTGAGGAAATACAAAGCCTCAATAATATTACATAAATTCTTGAAACCATTCTTCAGCTTTTATATGAAGCGGCTATTTAATTACAACATAGTGAATAAAGATATTTTGAAAACTATAAATCCGCCTTATATTGTTTTGCCCAACCATACAAACTTTTGGGATCCATTTCTTTTGTCCATGTGTTTTCCTCAACCGATATATTTTCTTGCATCCGACGCATATTTTAGAAGCCCTGTACTAAGGCAGCTTCTCAAGCTTGTTGGAGCCATTCCTAAGACAAAGCTGGTCACAGATCCGGGAGCAATACGTGGGATTCTTCAGGTAACTAAAAACAACGGTATCATAGGAATATTCCCTGAAGGCAGACGCAATTGGGATGGCAAAACACTTCCCTTACTTCACCCAACGGCAAAGCTAATTAAATTACTAAAAATTCCTGTCATCTCAGTATTGTTTAAGGGTGCAAGCCTGTCTATGCCAAGATGGTCCTCCGGCACAAGGAAGGGTAGCTTGAATATGGAGCTATCAAAGGTTTTGGATTCCAACGAAATAAAAGCCCTCACTGCAGATGAAATATTCGCAAAAATAACGCAAAGCCTACAATACAGTGAATATGACTACCAGCGCATACATATGCACAAGTTTACGGGAAAGAGAAAAGCAGAGCATCTTGAACTTTTTCTTTTTTCATGTCCTGAGTGCAAGAGTATCGATAGTATGGCCTCGGATGCAGACACTTTTAAATGCAGTGCCTGTGGCTATCATACAGTTTATAATTCCTATGGTTTTTTCGAGAGCGATGCGAATATATTGCATTTTGACAACCCCATGGATTGGAATCTTTGGCAGCTGAAGCATCTTCATAAATTAGTATCCGAAACCATTAGGTCCGAGGAAAGGCAGGCAATTCTGCATGAGCATGCAATTATCCTGCGTACAGGAAGCAGTTCGGGCTTGCTGAGCAAGGGCACCGATGAAGGAACTCTTTTACTGTATCCTGATATGCTGGTTTATTCCCTTCGCGAAAATCATGAGCTACACTTTCCCATCAGTGATATAACGGGAGGTAATATCCAATTTAACAACCAGCTTGAATTTATTTTTAACAAAATGCGATATCGGTTTAGTGCAAAAAATGGTAGGATGCATGCCTACAAATTTGTAAAAGCGATTGAGACCATTAAATCAATTAGCAGATTAGAAGATATAGCGAAGCCGAAGGAATTGGCAACACACTAATAGGGCATTTTGCGATGTACCATGTTTTGAGCTCAGCTGTACAATATATTGCGGGTATGTATGAAAGTATGTCACTATATATTGTGCCGCTGAGTTTGATTAAGGTTACATCGCAAAAGCCTTTAATAATAAAGATTTTTGGAGGGGTACATATGAGCGAGAATTGGTCTTATGTTTGGGATATTATGGTCATCTGTTTGTTTCTTGGTCTAGCTACTTATATTAGAAGGACTTTCAAGTTTTTTAAGCGATTTTTTATACCAAATGCTATTATTGCCGGGTTTATCGGATTACTGCTGGGACCGCAATTTCTAAACCTGGTTCCCTTTAACGCCGACAATATGGGTACAATTATTTACCATCTGATGTCGATCGGCTTTATTGCCTTGGCTCTGAAGGACCGAAACGCCACCAAGAACAGGGATATTGTTAATACCGGCATTATTATCGTAAATGGGTATGTGTTGCAAGGAATCCTTGGTTTTGGCCTTTCTGTGCTAATGGCATATACCTTTATTCCGGATCTTTTTCCGGTATTCGGGATGCTGCTGCCATTAGGCTATGGTCAGGGAGCAGGGCAGGCTTATTCCATGGGCAAGCAATGGGAAACACTGGGTTTTGCCAATGGTGGTAACATAGGCTTGTCTATTGCTGCCTTAGGCTTGCTTTGGGCTTGTATAGGCGGAATACCTCTGATGAACTATATGATAAAAGTAAAGAAAGTAAAGCCCGCTTATAGCCTGGCTGATTCACAGGAGAAAACAATAGAAAGCGAAGTAAAAAAGGAGAATGTAGGGGATACTGAATCTGTTGACGGCTTTTCGATTCAGCTTTTTACAATAGGCATTGTATATTTGGTAACCTATTTGACACTGCTGGGATTGACATCAGTGCTGAAAAACTTTGGAACCTTCGGCAATACACTTTCCACTATGCTTTGGGGTTTCAGCTTTATTGTTGCTGCACTATACGCTATTCTGTTCCGCTTTATTTTGGATTTTCTTCAAAAGAAAAAGGTCGTCACTCGTAAATACACCAGCAACTTCCTTTTGGAGCGAATATCAGGTGCTGCCTTTGACTTTATGATAACTGCGTCCATTGCCGCCATCTCCATAACAATTCTAAAGCAGTATTTGATACCGACAATGGTGATAGGTACCGTCGGTGGTATTGCGACAATTATTTATGTTGTTTTTCTGGCAAAGCACATGTATAAAAACGATATATTGGAAAATATACTGGGCCTTTACGGTAATCTTACGGGTGTTATATCAACCGGTCTCGCCTTAGTTAAAGAAAT
>CAYOKA010000055.1:0-13795 GCA_964404395.1 uncultured Oscillospiraceae bacterium
GGGTGCTCGGAAAATTAAGTTCCGCACTGCTCGGTTTTGTACTTGCCAAAAACAGACATAGACGAATAAACTTCTTAGATTATTGATATCATATATAGTGTCACATATAATTAGGGTAGGTGATATTTTGTCAAGGAAGCAGAAGCTTATTGAAAAGATTAAGAACAGTCCTCAAATCTTCGAGAATTTTACCCCAGAAACGAATGAAGATATGCAGCTAGGTATAGCGCACTGCTGAAAATTTCAACTAATGGGAAGAAATATACCTAAAAAAGCCTTATTTTATAGACGGTTTACAATAAAATGAGCTGAAATAAGGATTTTTTACTGCCTTTTCGCCGATTTTGGGCGGTCAAAATCGGTAGTAAGAGTGAGTAAGTATTAATTTTTACAGTTTTTTATTGGGAAAATGTTCACATCGCAAAAAGCATAAATATTAGTACTCTTGAAATAACAGAATCGTAATGGTAGAATTTATAAGTAATAATAACATATGTAAGTGAATATTAACTCAATATCTCAGACTAATCATACGACAGGCTTAGGTGCTGGGAGGGAATATCTTAAATTATGTAAGAGTGGTTGGGAGGAGTGACTTTGATGGGCGAAATTGTGAAAGTGGGGCGTAAAAAGAAAAGGATTATAGCCATACTGATAGTATTTGTGCTTATCTGTTGCAGCGGTTTGCTTTTGAACTTAAATAGGTTGCGTACTGTCATGAGCATCGAAAAAATTGATGATTATCCTCTGTTTTATATGAGGTATTATGGCGATTATCAACTGAGCTTTTCACCGGTGGGAAACGATTCATTACCAATAGGTACTGCGGCATGGGTAAACGATAACAATACTGTAATGTGTAGCGGCTTTCTAGCCAGAAATGAAAAGGGTGATCCTCTTTTTTGCAGGAATCTTGACTATGCCTTGCTCGGTCACCCAATAACGGTACTCTTAACTGATGCACCCGGAAAGAACGCCTCCTTATCTATGGCTGACCTTTTTTATTTAGGGTACAGGAAGGATAATCCTCCTAAAAAATCCCTGCGTAATAAGATAATATTTATTACCCCCAGAATAACAATAGACGGGGTTAATGAGTACGGATTAGCTGTGGCAACCTTAACAGTTCCCCATGCAGAACCGCCCTATGATCCCGAACAGCCAAGCACTGATGAGGTTGGCATGGTCAGACTTATTTTGGATTACACTAGTACAGTTGATGAAGCTGTTGAAAAAATAAAAGAATATAATATGGTATTCCATACCGATCCGATACACTTTATGATAGCAGATGCAAGCGGAGATTCAGCCGTCGTAGAGTATATCGATGGTGAGATAGTAGTATATAGAACAGATGAACCATGGCAAGCATGTACAAACTTTATACTCGCATCAGAAACAAGCTTCAAATACTGTCAGCGCTATGATAAGGCTGTGAAGAAACTTGAAGAGACGGAAGGCATATTATCTGAAAAAGAGGCTATGGAGTTACTCGCGAACATTGATCAGGATGGTACTGTCTGGTCTGTTGTATATAATCTAAAAACAGGTGAGGCTGATATTGTGATGGGCAGAAAGTATGATAAAATAATAGAATACAGCCTTAACATGAAATAAAGAAGGCTTGCACAGAGACAGCAAGTGGGTTTTCGGCTGATCTGTGGATAGGGGAGAAGGGGAAGAAATAATGGATAAGCGAATCAAACAGTATTTTCTATCACCGGCAGCGGGGAAAAGGCTAATAGCAAAAGCTTTTTTACACATTCCGTCAATTCTTGAGGCTTTAGAGAATAGAACCCTTGTGATTATTGCCGGCACAACAAATGGATATATTGTTGAAGAAATCTTCAAGCTGAAAAATCAAGATTCAGAGTTTTCCAAGAAAAGGTTTTTTAGAGGGATATCATTACCTCCGAAGCATAGTATTACAAATGAGGGCAGGTTAAGTGACGAAAGTCGATTTCCCGGTGATGTTGTTATTGTAAAAGGGAAATGGGACAAAGGGAAAACAATATTTGATGTTGTTGAAAACCTGCAAAAAGGAGACATCATAATAAAAGGCGCTAATGCAATTAATTTAAGAAGTAAGCAGGCAGCCATTTATATCGGCCATCCGACAGCAGGCACTATTAGTGCTGCGCTTCAAGCGGTTTTAGGCAGAAGAGTTGAACTATATTTACCAATTGGTTTGGAAAAAAGAATTGATGGGGATATAAATGATATAGCAAGAAGGCTGAATTCCACAAATTCAAGCGGGTATAGATATTTGCCGGTTAGTGGGAATATAATAACTGAATTGGAAGCTATCAACATAATTACAGGGGCTGAGGCTGAGCTGGTAGCCAGCGGAGGCGTTTGCGGAGCTGAGGGGAGCTGCTGGATAGCTGTTTGCGGAAGCCGGGAACAGCTCAGAGATGTAGATGCCCTAATTAAAGATGTAGCAGACGAACCGAGTTTTGAATTATAGAAGAAATATTTGCTTGCATACTTTATAATTGTTGGAGTATAATAAAGTTAGAAAGTTAAACTTTTATACTTGAGGGGTTTTATTATGATAGTAGATTTAAAACAGAAATCACAGGTTACTATACCTAAGGAATTGGTTAAAAAGCTCAATTTATCTGTGGGTGATAAGCTTGATGTAGAGGAAAAGGACGGAAAGCTAATTATAACACCAGTTATGGTTATTCCAAAGAGTCAAGCCTGGTATTATTCTAAAGAATGGCAAGAACAAGAGAAGAAAGTAGATCAACAGATTGCAGAGGGGAAAGTTCATGAAGCAAATTCAAAGGGCGAATTGTTTGATGAATTAGGTCTTGATAATGAAGATTAAATACTCTGAGAACTTTAGAGATGCTGTTCAAAATCTTTCTCCGGAGGCTAAAAGGCAACTGAAGAAAAAGCTTGAAATCATGATTGAGAATCCAAGACACCCTTCTTTGCGAAGTAAAAAGATTAAAGGCACAGACGATATATTTGAGGCCAGCATTAATATGGATATACGGATGACCTGGCAGTACATATCGGATGGGGTTTTACTTAGGAACCTTGGGGAACATGACCGGACGCTTAAGAATCCCTAGGTTTCTTTTTTCGCATCTATGGGCACAACAACCGTGGAGGGCAAATGCCCCGGGGGATATAAATGGCAAAATCAGCAGGAATGTTATATAATTTATAGTGGCGGACTTAGCAGGACAATCATTTATTATCCGGGGAGGTGTACGGATAGAACATGTTTACTGTAAAACTGAGTGAATTGATTAAGGAATTTAGATTAGAAAAGCTTCGCGTTGACGAATCAGACAATGATATTGACATCACTACTTCCGATGTCAATAGGCCGGGGCTTCAGCTATCCGGGTACATGGAATACTTCGGTACGGACAGAATGCAGATCATAGGCAAGGTGGAAACTACCTACCTTGCCAGCCTATCGCCGCAGGATCGTCTTAAAAGGCTGGATGAGTATTTTAGGACCGGTTTTCCATGTCTTGTGATTGCCAGAGATATTGAACCCTTCGAGGAAATGATTATTGTATCAAAAAAACACAAGATACCGCTATTAAGGACAGGTGATATCACATCCAGGTTCATGAGCGGGCTGATCCGTTATCTGAATGTCATGCTTGCCCCGAGAATATCTGAGCATGGTGTACTGGTAGAAGTCTACGGCGAAGGCGTGCTGTTACTTGGAGAAAGCGGCGTCGGTAAGAGTGAAACTGCTCTTGAGCTTGTCAAGAGGGGACATAGACTGATAGCTGATGATGTTGTGGAAATCAGGAGAGTTTCTGATAGCACGTTGCTTGCAGCGGGGCCGGAAAATATCAGACATTTCATTGAAATCCGAGGGATTGGTATTGTTGATGTTAAGAATCTGTATGGAATGGGCTCTGTCAAAATACAGGAGAATATCAACCTTGTTATTAAGCTGGAGCTTTGGGATAATAAAAAGGCTTATGACAGACTGGGGCTAGATGATCAGTTTACAGATATACTGGGTATTTCAGTGCCTTCTTTGGTAATACCGGTCAGACCCGGAAGAAACCTGGCTATCATTGTTGAGGTCGCCGCCATGAACAACCGGCAGAAAAAGATGGGATACAATGCTGCAAAGGTAATTAGTGAGAGATTTATGAAATATGATTAAAGGAGCAAGTCGTTGAATAAAGCCTTATCAGGGGAGTTGTTAGGTCGGCTGACCGAATACTGTACTATTTTGACAAATGAACCGATGGCAAACCATACCTCGTTTAAAATTGGCGGGCCGGCGGATGTTTTTGCAAGACCGCGTGATAAAGACGGCCTCATGAAGACTTTGGAAATATGCGCTGAGAGCCGATTGCCGGTGCTGGTGATAGGAAACGGCACTAATCTTATTGTACGTGATAAAGGAATCCGAGGTGTCGTAGTCCAGATAACCGATAATCTGAGCGCATATGAGATAGCAGGAGAGGAAATTCTGGCTGAAGCGGGAGTATTACTGTCTCGTCTTTCAAGAATTGCACTGGAGCATGAGCTCACCGGCCTGGAATTTGCAGAAGGTATTCCGGGCACCCTTGGTGGTGCTGTTACTATGAATGCAGGCGCTTATGATGGTGAAATGTCCTTTGTTGTAAAGGAAACGGAATATCTTTGCTCCGATGGGCAGGTATGTGTACTGAACAACAAGCAGCACTGTTTCAGGAAGAGATCAAGCTTTGTTCAGAAGGATGAGGGTGTGGTACTCAGCACAAGGATTGCCCTTAAAAAGGGAAAGCGAGAACAAATACGTGCAAAAATGGATGAGTTCCGCACTAAACGGCGTGAGAAGCAGCCATTGGATCTGCCAAGTGCAGGTAGCGTGTTCAAACGGCCGGAAGGGTACTTTGCAGGAAAACTGATACAGGACTGCGGTTTGCGTGGCTACAGGATTGGTGGAGCTGAGGTATCCGGCTTGCACTGTGGATTTATTGTGAATAAAGGTGGCGCCTTGGCTAAGGATGTGACATCTTTAATAAAACATGTACAGGATAAGGTGATGGCCGATTTTGGAGTACAGCTTTATCCGGAAGTGAAAGTTGTTGGTGAAGAATAGCGAGGTAGTTTATGAGGCTTATAGTAATCACGGGAATTTCAGGAGCGGGCAAGAGCTTGGTTGCAAATTACTTGGAGGACGTGGGCTATTTCTGTATTGACAATTTGCCACCGCTGCTGATACCGAAAATAGTGGAAATCTGTTCACAAAGCTATAAGAAAATGGACAAAATCGCAGTAGTCATTGATGTGCGCGGAGGGGAGCTTCTGAATGATTTGTTTCCTGCTCTTGAGGCGTTGATTGCCGATGGCTATACATTTGAGATGCTTTTTATGGAGGCGTCAGACAAGATAATAATAGATCGCTATAAAGAGTCCAGAAGATCGCACCCTCTGGCACAGGAAGGCAGGATAGCAAAAGGGCTTGAGGAGGAAAGGTATCTGCTGCAGAAAATTAAAGACAGAGCTGATTACATTATCGACACATCAAGCCTTGCTCCAAGGCAGCTTAAAGAGGCTGTCACAGGGATTATCGGTAAAGATAACGCTACGCAGGGGCTTGTTATTAATATCATCTCCTTTGGCTTTAAATACGGTATTCCCATTGAATGCGACCTGATTTTTGATGTGAGATTTATTCCAAATCCTTATTATATTGAATCCTTAAGAAAACTCACAGGGGAAAATGAGAAGGTGAGGCGGTATGTATTTAAGATGCCTGAGACTGAGGAATTCCTGGAGAAGCTGTATTCCATGCTTGACTTTCTTCTGCCCAACTATATTAAAGAGGGTAAATCTCAGCTTGTGATTGGTATAGGCTGTACGGGTGGGCGCCATCGTTCTGTTGCAATTGCGAATGAGCTGGGCAAAAAGCTTGAGCAGATGGAGAATCGTGTTGTTGTTGAGCACAGAGACATAGAAAAGGATGGCAGGAGCTCCGGAAGATGATTGATACAGTGATGGAAATTGAGGAAACTAAATGAGATTTGGAAAAGCAGAATGGAGCACATGGAACAGGAGCCTGGAAAGGGAGTGGCTTCTTACAAATGGAATAGGTGGTTTTTCATCGGGTACCGTCACGGGAGCGAATTCCCGCAGATATCACGGTCTATTGGTGGCGTCACTGAATCCTCCTGTTCAAAGACATCTTATATTATCCCAGCTGCATGAAACCGTTGTCACAAAGGATATGGAATACAAGCTGCATTCATTTTCTACAGGTGATTTTGTGATGGAAGGGTTTCATCATCAGCAAAGCTTTGAGCTGGATCCGCTGCCTGTGTTTACATATGCCATTGAAGATATATTCATAGAAAAAACCGTTACAATGGCATACGCGGAGAATACGGTGGCGGTAGTATATCGCATACGCAGTGGTACGGAAGGCTTTACCCTAAAAATTGCTCCTCTTATTAATTTCAGGGATTATCATGGCAATTCTGAAAGGAAATATATGAGCTTCACCCAACTGGCAGGGGAGTGTAATACGCTTATCCGGCCGTGTGATGCAAATACGCCAATAATGCTGAAATGCCCGGGCAGCCGCTATGTTCAGGCAACAGACTGCTGGTTTGAGCACATGTTTTATGAGGTGGAGCAGGAACGAGGGCTTCATGCTTTTGAAGACCACTATATACCCGGCAGCTTCGATATTGATGTAGAGGCAGGCAGCGACAGTGTTTTCACCTTTGTCTGTACAATTGAAGAGGGGTGGAGCTTTAGGGACGGACAGTCTCTGATCATGGCAGAAAAGGCCAGACAGACAACACTGATCGAAAGGGCAGGCTGCCGCGATTCTTTTTCCTCTGCCCTTGTAAGAGCCGCAGATCAATTTATTGCATATAGACAGTCTACTGACTCAAAGACAATTATGGCCGGATATCCCTGGTTCACTGACTGGGGCAGGGATGCGATGATCTCATTGTGTGGCTTGACATTGTCAACGGGGCGGTTCGACGACGCTGCCCGAATACTTTCAGCCTATAGCGAATATATCAGCAACGGTCTTGTGCCAAATATGTTTCCCGATGCAGGCGGTGAGCCGGGCTATAATACCGTTGATGCGGCACTTTGGTATATTGACGCGATAAATCACTATTTTAAATACACAGGCGATAAAGACCTTGTGAAGGAAAAGCTCTTTCCTTCTATGCTTCAAATTTACAAAGGCTATAAAGATGGAACGCTGCACGACATCCACATGGATGAGGACGGACTTATAGCTGCCGGTGACGAAGGGACGCAGCTTACCTGGATGGATGCCAAGGTTGACTCTACTGTGTTTACACCCAGACACGGCAAGGCTGTTGAAATTAATGCACTGTGGTACAATGCGCTAAGAGTGCTGGAAGCATTTGCCCGGGAATTCGGAGAGGCCCTTAATGAATACGCAACACTGTCGGCCCGGGTGAAGGACAGCTTTGTTAAGGTTTTCTGGTTTGAGGAAGGGAAATATCTTTACGATGTTGTTAATGGAGAATATAAGGATGCACAGGTCAGGCCAAATCAGATTTTCGCTGTGAGCCTGACTTATCCTGTGATAGAAGGCTTGCAGGCAAGAGGCGTGGTTGAAAGGGTGTGGAAGGAATTGTATACAGCCTATGGACTCAGGAGCCTATCGCAAAATTCTCCTGATTATATAGGACAATACAGGGGAAATCGTTATATGAGGGACTCGGCATATCATCAGGGGACTGTCTGGGCTTGGCCTATCGGGCATTTTATCGACGCTTTCGCTAAAACCTTTGGACAGGAGCCTGGATACAGGGGCATGATGGCAACATTTCTGAAGCCCTTCCGGGATCATTTGAATCATGGCTGCCTTGGCAGCATTTCCGAAATATTTGACGGCGATGAGCCGCTAAATCCACGGGGCTGCTGTGCGCAGGCCTGGAGCGTGGCTGAGGTGTTAAGAGCATACAGGAAATATGTGAGATAAGAGGTTTCGGATGCACTGGTCCACTAAGATAATGCGTGATAATGCGGAATGAGAATAGTTGAGAGAGGAGTGTTGTGATTTGTCGTTTTCTTCAACTGTTAAGAACGAGCTGTGCCGACTTGAAAATGTAGATGATTGTTGCCTTTTGTCGGAGCTGGCTGCAGCGCTCTGTTTAAGCGGCTTGGCGGCCAATGCTGCCGGTGGCGGATATAATATTAGGATTACTACAGAAAATGCGGCATTCGCCAGAAGAACCTACAGTAATATCAAAAGACTATGTGGCATTAATCCGGAAGTGACCATTCGCAAGAGCAAGAGACTGAAAAAGCATGCTTCATATATGCTTTTTATTACATCATCCCTTGGCTCGGAAAAGCTAATGAAGCAGACAGGCGTAGCATTTGAAGATGAAAATGCACAACCGCCGATGCTCGTGATTGCGAATAAGGATATTTTAGCAAAGCAATGCTGTAAAAGAGCATTTCTACGGGGAGCTTTTTTGGCGGGAGGCTCAATCAGTGACCCGGAAAAAACATACCATCTCGAATTGACTTCCCGCACTCGAGCACAGGCTCAGGAGATGAAAAGAATATTAGAGCTTTTTGAGCTTCGTGGGAGGATAATACTAAGAAAAGGCAGTTATGTGACTTACCTAAAAGAGGGGGAAAACATTGTTGATTTCCTGAATATTGTCGGGGCACACAGTGCTTTGATGGAACTGGAAAACGTCAGGATTCTCAAGGATATGAGAAACAATGTCAATAGAATTGTAAACTGTGAGACTGCAAATCTTGATAAAACTGTGGACGCATCGTTGAGACAGGTGGAGAATATAAAATACATCGCTAAAAATATTGGTTTTGACAAGCTAAGTGCCGGTCTTAAGGATGTAGCCTCGCTAAGGCTGGAAAACAGTGATGCAAGTCTGGCGGAGCTGGGTCGGATGCTGTCGCCCCCTCTGGGTAAATCCGGGGTTAACCACAGGCTCAGAAAGCTGGACATGATTGCAGATAAGCACAGGGCGGAACGCGGGGAAAGACAAAGGGAAGGATGCGAGTAAAGGTGCAAGCAAAAGCCTTGGATCCATAAGAGTCGTATTTTGTAATAAAAAAAGCCGGTTTCTACAAAGGTTCCCACAATTCTTTGAAGGATATTCCAATTAGTTGAAGAAATAGTTAGTGTTACATAATTGGAGTGTTCGGAGGAGATCGGCTTGGATATTAGGTTTTCCAATAGGGGCTCAACCTTAATTGCTGTATTTACGGGAGAGCTGGATCACCACTTTGCGGAATATGCCCGCAATAAAATTGAGCGGGAGCTGCTGAAGGCTACTACACGCAATGTGGTGTTTGATTTGACAGGATTAAGCTTCATGGATAGCTCCGGAATAGGAGTAATCGTGGGAAGATATGCCAATATAAGGAAGCTGGGAGGGCGTTCTGCTATTATATGCAGTAACAGAAAGCTTTACCGGCTACTGGAGATATCGGGTATCTTGAAACTGATGCCGGTTTTTGATAACTTGGACAGGGCACTTCAGGCATTGCTAAGTGCGTGATAGAGCAGATCCGCATGATAGAATACAGATTTATTTGAGGGAGAGAAATGGTATGCAGCCAATAAATGAAATGAAACTGGAGTTTGTGAGCAAATCGAGCAATGAAGCCTTTGCGAGGGTGGTGGCAGCTGCCTTTGTCTCCCAGTTGGATCCTACTCTTGGGGAACTGACTGATGTTAAGACAGCTGTTTCGGAAGCGGTGACTAACGCCATTATCCATGGTTATGAAAACCGGTACGGTATTATCAAAATGGTGTGCCGCCAGTTCGAAAAAAGCGTGGAAATTGAAATATCCGATCAAGGTAAAGGGATTGAGAACATTGAGGAGGCTATGCAGCCGCTGTTCACATCCAAACCGGATATGGAGCGCTCAGGGATGGGATTTACCGTTATGGAGAGCTTCATGGACAAGGTACAGGTACGCTCAAAACCCGGTGAGGGGACAACCGTGATGCTTTACAAAACTTTTGATTCACTGGACAACCTGCAATAGTGGTTGGAATTTATTTTTTTGCGATACGATGTAATAAATTTGCAAATATAACAGAATATAATAGATGTGGCTCTTAAATTATTATGAGCTGATGGAAGGTTATATAAGGTTGAAAGAAAGGTTTTATATGAGAGAGAGTCCATATGGAGGCATAGATACGATACAACTAATTCTTATGGCAAAGGAAGGCGACAAGCTTGCCCAAAGCTACCTTGTTGAGAAAAACATCGGACTTGTATGGAGCCTCGTCCGGAGATTTCAAAACAGAGGCCATGAAACCGAGGACTTATTCCAGATAGGATGTATTGGGCTTGTTAAGGCGATAAATAAATTCGACACCTCCTTTGAAGTGAAATTCTCCACCTATGCCGTACCGATGATTATTGGTGAAATCAAGCGTTTTTTAAGGGATGACGGCATTATTAAGGTGAGTCGTTCCCTAAAGGAGGCCTCCACTAAAGCCAGAATTACCAAGGAGGTCATGAGTAAAGAACTTGGTCGGGAACCTGCTATCAGTGAGATAGCGGAACGGATGGATATTCCTGTAGAAGAACTTGCCTTGGCAGTTGAAGCTGCACAATCTCCCGAATCTCTTTTCAATCCGGTAGGCACTAGCGACAATTCATCCCTGATGTTGATTGACAAGCTCAATGATACCTACAATGATGACGAGACGGACATCATTGATAGAATCGCGCTAAAGCAGGTGCTGGATACATTGAAACCACGTGAAAAGCAGATTATCATTTTAAGATATTTTAAAGAAAAAACTCAGGTTCAGATCGCCAAAATGCTTGGGATATCACAGGTCCAGGTATCCCGTATCGAGAAAAAGATTCTGGAGAGTATACGCGATAGGATCAATCATTTCTGAGCCTTTTATTGAAAATGTTCTCATTATTGTTTTCATGAATACTTCTCTAAATATATCCCCATAATAAATAAAACTCAACTTTTTCACTGTGAGAAAGATGAGTTAATAGCTTATTAAATCGGGGTGTTTCTTATGTTGGCAGTACTTAGCAGGTATAAATTAATTCTTATTATAATGGCACTAATTGTTTTAGCGATATTGATCTGGCTGTTTATAGCAACCCAGCAGACCGATGAGACTCCTTCCAGAGGCGTTTTTGTTCTAAACCAAATAATTGAATTGGGTAAGCAGGAAGGAGGGATATAATTGCAGCAGGTAATGACAAAAGATGAATATAAGAAGTATGTAGAAAAGAAATCGCCCAACTCAAATCTTCTGCGCAATATTCCAAGGGCTTTTCTGGTTGGCGGATTGATTTGTGTTGTTGGACAGTTTTTTACTAATTCATTTAAAAGCATGGGAATGGAGAAGGATGCTGTTTCATCTCTGACATCTATTACGATGATATTTCTGGGAATACTATTTACTGCGCTGAATCTATATGATAATCTGGGAAAGTTTGCAGGCGCAGGTTCTATTGTACCTATTACCGGATTTGCAAATTCAATAGCATCTCCTGCGATGGAGTACAAAAGCGAAGGCCTTGTGCTTGGGATAGGTGCCAGAATGTTTTTAATCGCAGGACCCGTTTTGGTTCACGGTTTGGGTGCATCTATTATAGCCGGAATAATCTATTATTTGATAACTTCTTAGCTTTGAAACAATCAATTTATGAGGAGCGACTATTATGTTGGACAAAAAGGTGGGAAAGCAAACCAGACAACTCCGGAATCCGCCCGTTATCACAGCCACTGCATCGATTGTAGGCCCGAAGGAGGGGAAGGGGCCTCTTGCCGCCTATTTTGATTTTATTACGGAGGAGCAACTGTGGGGAGAAAAAACATGGGAAAAAGCTGAAAGTAAGTTTTTGAAGGAGACCTATGCAAAAATCCTGTCAAATGCGTCCCTGGCAGTGGATGGTGTAGATTATATTATTGCAGGGGATCTGCTGAATCAATCTATTGCAGCAACTTTTGGGCTAAGGGATTCAAATACACCTTTTTTCGGAATTTTTGGCGCATGCGCGACCATAGGTGAGTCTATGAGCCTGGGCGCAATGCTGATTGATGGCGGGTATGCCGCCAATGTGGTATGCATAACCTCCAGCCACTTCTGTTCCGCAGAAAAACAATTTAGATTCCCTCTGGAGCTTGGTTCGCAAAGGGCTCCCACATCACAATGGACTGTTACGGGCTCAGGAGGTGTCCTTCTATCCGCAGAGGGGACGGGCCCTTTTCTTACAAAAATAACTACGGGAAAAATCATAGACATGGGCATCAAGGATCAGAATAACATGGGAGCAGCTATGGCACCTGCCGCAGCTGACACGATTTATGCTCACTTTGAAGATACCGGTCTACCGCATGATTACTATGATATGGTTATAACGGGCGATTTGGGGTCGGTTGGAAAAGACATTTTGGATGATCTTCTTTCATCAAACGGCATCAGGATAGGCAAAATACTGAACGATGGTGGAACAATGATATTTGATAAGAAGCAGGACGTCCATGCCGGAGGCAGCGGATGTTGCTGCTCGGCAGCGGTATTTGCAGGTTATTTGTACGATAGCTTGAAAAAAGGGAACCTGAATAAGATACTATTTGTCCCCACAGGGGCATTATTAAGCACCACGAGCGTACAGCAGGGAGAAAGCATTCCATGTGTTGCTCACGCTGTTGTGATAGAAAATGTGATTGGAGGCTAAAAAATTGAGTGATACATTGATTTCATATATAAGTGCATTTGTTGTCGGAGGTGTAATATGCTCTATAGGACAGATTCTCATAGACAGGACGAAGCTTACACCGGCCAGAATACTGGTGTTGTTCGTCACCGTGGGTGTCCTTTTGGCAGCCTTGGGCATTTATCAAAAAGTCGTTGATATTGGCGGAGCAGGGGCCACGGTACCGCTGACCGGATTTGGGTACAGCTTGGCTAAGGGAACCTTCAGCGAGGTGGATAAGCATGGGCTGTTGGGGGCGTTTACTGGAGGAATTCGAGCAACTGCCGGTGGTGTTTCAGCCGCTATTTTTTTTGGATATTTGGTTGCTGTTGTCTTTAAACCTAAGGCAAAAACATAGACAAAAACCACCCGGCTTTGCGAAAGGATGGCACGGTATTAGAGTTATTTAAAATGCACCCTTGAAAAAATGGCTAATTAGCTTATAATAAAGAATACGTATTGTCACATTAATTTGACAAAAACTGTGGGGGTGCAAATGAATATTGAATACATTAATCCATTTATTGAAGCAGGGCAGATTGTAATAAAGCAAACCGCATCACTTGAAGCTAAGCTGGGAAAGGTTTATTTGAAAACCGCCCCATATAGAACTGAAGATGTAATTATTGTGATAGGGTTAACGGGTAGAATACGTGGACAGGCAATTTTTTCAATGTCAAGAAACCTAGCGTTGAAGATTGCATCCGCTATGATGATGGGAATGCCTGTTACCGAATTTGATGACTTGTCAAAAAGCGCCATCTCTGAGATGGCAAATATGATAATGGGTAATGCGGCGACAATACTGTATAATAGAGGAATCAATATCGATATAACGCCACCGTCTTTGTTATTGGGTGAAAACCTGCAAATAACGCCGAGCAAAATGAAAACAATATGTGTGCCTCTAATTGTTGGTGATGGTGAAATAATTGAGCTTGATATCTCAAGCGAAGCCTGAGTATCGCTCCTAAATAAACCGCTTTTGTTGAGATATAACTAGGGACTTCCATATCGGAAGCCCCTAGTTATGTTATAGACACATGTCTAGTATATTCGCTTAAAAGAAAGACTCGCTGCTACACCCAGCC
>CAYOKA010000056.1:0-13729 GCA_964404395.1 uncultured Oscillospiraceae bacterium
CAATCATATCCTCAATGGGATGAGCAAAATCATACATAGGGTAAATGCACCACTTGTTGCCGATGCGGTAATGCTCCACCCGCATAATACGATAAATAACAGGATCGCGCATGTTGATATTGGGGGAGGACATATCTATTTTTGCTCTGAGCACTCTCGAGCCCTCCTGAAATTCTCCTGCCCTCATACGGGAGAGAAGGTCCAGGTTTTCCTCTACCGAACGGTTCCTATAGGGGCTTTCTTTACCGGGCTCAGTAAGTGTGCCTCTGTACTCGCGTATTTCATCCGCACTTAGATCGCACACATAGGCAAGGCCATTCTTAACCATCCTAACTGCGCAATCGTACATTGTGTCAAAATAGTCGGAGGCGTAATACAATGCATCCCATTGAAAGCCAAGCCACTTGATGTCATACTGCATGGATTCGGCGTATTCAACGTTTTCCTTGATAGGATTGGTATCGTCATAGCGAAGATTGCAACGGCCATTGTATTTTTGTGCAGCCAAAAAGTCGATGCAAAGCGCCTTTGCATGCCCGATATGAAGGTAACCGTTGGGCTCCGGCGGGAATCGTGTGATTATAGCATCCTTGTCAACCCTTCCGCTGGCTATGTCTTCGTCAATAATATCGTATATAAAATTAGAACCCTCATCTGCAGCTTCACTGCGTACTACTACCTCATCCATGTCTTAACCTCCGTTATATTATTCTGTTTCATTTTTTAATTTAGAGATGCCTATTTCAATCCTTCGCAATGATTCATCCCTGCCCAAAATTTCCGCCAACTCGGTTGCACCGCCGGGAGTGACATCCTTGCCGGATAATGCTGTACGTATAGGCCAAAGCAGCTGGCTGTTCTTAATGTCCAGGGTCTGAGCATGCTCTGTTATAGCACTATAGAGGACATCGTTCTCCCAGGGGTCAAGCCCTTCAAGCAAAGGAAGGACAGCCTTCAGACCGGAAAGTGAATTCTCTGTATTTGTTTTCATCTTCTTATGCACATACATTGAGATATCATATTCGGGAAGTATAGTTAAAAAGTCAATTTTCGAAGGTATTTCTGTCAACACCTCTGTCCTTTTCTGTAAAAGCCTGCTGACCTTTAGCGTATCTATGCCTGTGCCGGCAAAAGCATCTGAATAGTAAGGGCTTGCCACGGTATGAAACTCCTCCGCTGTCATTTTGCGCAAATATTCCCCGTTCATCCAGTTTAGCTTCTTTATATCAAATACAGCCGGCGATTTGCTGATACCAGCTATGTCAAAGGCCTCCTCCAGCTCCTTGAGTGTAAATATTTCCTGATTGTCACCCGGGCTCCAACCCAAAAGAGCAACATAATTTATTATGGCATCTACCAGATAGCCCTGCGCAACCAGATCTTCAAAGGATGGATCACCGCTGCGCTTCGACATTTTACGCCCATCGGGCTTTATAATGGTAGACACATGGATGTAGGTTGGTATTTCCCATCCGAAGGCCTGATAGAGCAAATTGTATTTGGGGGTAGAGGATAGATACTCATTGCCTCTGACAACATGAGTAATCTGCATCAGATGGTCATCCACCACATTAGCAAAGTTGTAGGTGGGAAGCCCGTCTGATTTAATCAGAACCTGATCCTCCAGCTCGCTGTTTTCTACTGAGATTGTTCCGTAAACCGCATCGTCGAAGCTTGTGCTTCCTGTATCGGGCATTTTCTGACGAATAACAAAGGAATCTCCCGAGGCTAGCTTTTTCTCAATATCCTGTTTGTCCATGTGCAGACAATGTCGGTCGTATTTATAGGCTTTTCCTTCTTTTTCACATGCTTCTTTAATAGCCGATAAACGCTCTTTAGAGCAGAAGCAGTAATATGCTCCGTCCAGCTCAATCAATTTTTTTGCATATTCCATATAGGAGCTTTTGCGCTGACTCTGTATATAAGGGCCATAGGAACCGCCCTTGTCCGGGCCTTCATCATGTTTCAGACCCGCCAGCTTCAAGGTCTTGTAAATAACCTCGGTAGCTCCCTCGATAAATCTGTCCTTATCGGTGTCTTCAATTCTGAGTATGAATTTGCCGCCGTACTTTTTAGCAATCAAATATTCATAAAGGGCTGTACGCAAGTTCCCAATATGCATATATCCTGTCGGACTCGGTGCAAATCTTGTTCTGATCTCCCCAGCCATATTTGGGTCTCTCCTTCTGTAGCACAGACATAAAGCCTGTGTCGAACTTTTCCTTTGATTATATTATCTACGTTAATATTAGTCAAGAAACAGGGATAAATGCCGATGCTTATTGTATTTAATAGCTGAGTGGCATAATATAAGATAATAGGCTGAGAAACTGTAAAAAAAGGGTTTTTGTTTTGTGAAGCGAATAATATATAGTTAATAACATGTGACAGGAGGGTTTTTTTTGGCCGATAATTATATGCAAAAGAAATGTGATTTTTGTGGTGAGGCAATACCGGTAAATGCCGGCCGTTGTGCTTACTGCGGAAGCATTCTTGAAGTGGTTCATTATGACGATTACCGCAATGATGCTCAGATTCCACAACCCGAGGATGCCGCATCAACCCAGGGTTCGGCGGAGCAGCAGTATACGACGGAGTCTCGCAATACAGTAGAGCAGCAGGGTACCACGCAAACACAAAATCCACAGGAGCAGTACACAGCACAATCGCAGAATACAGGCGAACAGCAGTCCGGGGTAGAGCAGCAGAATACAGGCGAACAGCAGTCCGGGGTAGAGCGGCAGGATGCAGGGGAGCAGAACTACGGGTCAGAGCCTCAGGGTTATATGGAGCCTCAAAGCCCGGAAAGTGAAGATGGGAGTCAAAAGGCCCCACCCGTAGAGGAGCACAGGCCGAGTGCGGAGTATTACGGTCAGGCACCATACAATGCCCGCAATACACATTACAACGCTGAAAGGCCATACTATAAAGCCAGCTATACAGATGACTTAAGAGGCGATAAGGAGCCTCTAAGCAATGGCTTGAAGGTCTTATTGACGGTTCTCTTTACAATCCTGCCCGGCATTGGGCAGTTAGCAGGAATAATCACAGCAATTGTTTTTATGAACGCTGAGGATAAGGACAGAAAATCCTTTGGTGTGGCACTCCTGGTTGCCTGTCTTGTTATGTTCGTACTTGCATGTATAGGCTGCTTTGTCCTGGGATTGGCTTCCCAGTCCATTAGAGATTATTGGTGATACTGCATTATATCGAAGCGTTTTTTAATTTACTGGGATCCTTAATATGCCACCAGATGCCAGAAAGAACCTTAACTGCCGGGACAATGCTATTGCCGGTTTGTGCAAGGGATACGGGGATTTACACAGGTATTTTTACTTCGGCACTCTTTTTGCTGGTATCCAGAAGACTAAGGGCACAAAAGCCGCCAGGTATTGCGGTAACCATAGCCATGTGTTTTTCAATGTTGCCGATGATTTTGGACGGGCTGCTTTCCTACTGCGGAATCATCGAAACAAACAATGCCGTCAGGCTGTTTACAGGTCTGTTCTTTGGGCTGCCGATACCATTTTTTCTAGTTCCGGCTGCGCATTTTAAAGTATATAGCCCTAATGAAAGGCTGGTATTGAATCATGCTGCCGAGCTCCTCCCGGTTTATTGCGCCGGATTAGTATTGTGCCTGCTGTTGCTTCGGGGCATTGTGCCCTATTGGCCGGCAGCTTTGATTTTTGTTTTGGGCCTCTTGTTTTTACTGTCGAGGATTTCTTATACCATATTAGCCAGGATGCTTCGATATAAACGAGGGAAACTATATATGCTTACCATGGTGGCTACAGTATGTATTATCATATTTCTATTTTTACTGTCGAAATTTGTACTACAGCCTTTGAAGGTAATGCTGCTTTAAGGCTGGATTAGGACATGCTTTTACAGAGTAGGGGCTGATGATTGTGGGAACAAAAGCTGTGATGCGCAAAAAAATGATTGAGCTACGAAGCAGGATGAGCATTGGAGAAATAGCCGATAAAAGTTCCGTGATTACCGAACAGCTATGCTCTCTTAGTCAATATGCAGGCGCAGGGACAGTGGCGGCATATATGTCCTATCGAAATGAGGTCTCGACTGATGAGTTTGTAAGAAGGTGCCTGCGTCAGGGGAAACGGGTCGCCATACCAAAAGTACGGACAGTGCCGGCTTTAGCATTGGAGCTGTATGAAATAAAGAATGTGGATAATGATGTGTTGCCGGGTTATAAAGGCATCCTGGAGCCTAATGAATCAGTATTGGAGCGGTTGAACCCTCGTGATATTGATATGGCGGTAATTCCCGGCGTTGCATTTGATTATGACAGGCATAGGATTGGCTACGGAGCAGGCTTTTATGACAGATTACTGGTGCAATTGAGACCTGATTGCCTAAAGGTCGGGCTGGCATACGAAATGCAGTTGACAGAGCAATTTATGCCTGAGGAGCACGATATAGCTGTGGACATGGTTATAACAGAGGGCAGTATCATATAGTGACATTTGCAGTGTAGCATGGTTGCAGCTAATGAATTTATTGAAAGGATGTAGCTGATGAATAATAACAAGCTTACTTTTACGGGCGCAAATATCTTCTTCCTGGTTTTCACCCTGGTGTTTCTAGCTTACCAGATGGTTTTAGGATTTTTTATGGGAACGGCGATGTATGATAATATTTACTTAATTATCATAATTAATGAGCTGTGTATTCTGGCCTTTGTGCTTGCATACTGTTTCATTAAAAAAATTAATATAAAGGAAACCTTCCGTTTCAATAATCCGGGATTCCTTCCAATGGTGATGATTACCGTGGTCTCGCTTCCGGCAATTTTTGTGGCCAGCATGCTGAATAGCCTGGTTATTTATTTGCTGCAATTTGTCGGAAATGTACCTGCATCCACAATCCCGGTGCCGCAAAATCTGCGGGAGCTCTTGCTGGGCATACTGATTGTGGCAGTGTTGCCGGGAGCTTGCGAAGAAATAATGCACAGGGGACTGCTGTTGAGAGCCTATGAAAGACGCGGATCCTACAAGGCAGTTGTCATTGTGGCAATCTATTTCGGGCTTTTCCATTTTGATATCACAAATCTATTAGGACCCATTTTCCTCGGAATAATCATCGGTTACTATGTCATAAGGACAAATTCCATCTACGCGGGAATATATGCGCACTTCCTAAACAATACTATCTCGGGACTCATACAATACCTGTCAAAAGCGCCACAGCCTGAAAAGTTGGCTATATCAGAGCTGGAGCTTGTATCAACCCTAGTGTTTGGTATCATTTCCCTGGTAGTTACGGCAGGCTTGCTATATGTGTTTAAAATAGTAACTGAAAAAAGAGCTGTGGTGGTAGCTCCCATAGCTCGAGTTAGCCAGGATCTGAAGGCAGCTTTGTCCCATTGGCCGATTATTGTGATTATTGTGCTATACTTTCTGATGGCAGCGCTGTATATATTGTCGATCTTGATGACAAAGATATTAGGGATGTAAGTAAAGCCAAAAAGGCACCGTAAGCACTCTACAGGTAGTGCTTGATAATATAGCTATCTTCAAAAAGGCCATACGGGTTTCTCGGGCTCGCCGTGATCCACTTTGAGATACCCAAGGATTCCTCTTGCGCCGAAGTGCTCCTTTTCTATTTCCAATATTCGCTCTGAGGAATAGTAGTTAATCTCGCCTACTGTTTTCACATCATCGGCATATTCTCGCAGTGCATCTATTTCCTTTGGAGAAAACGAAGTCTGACAATCATCCGAATTCAAAATACGTCTCAATTCTGACGCATATTCGTAACCGTCATCCACATCATCCAAAGCGGTTTTCAGGAAAGAAATAAAATTTTGAGGAATCACTCTCGACATAATCGTCAACCTCCTTGTTGGAATAAATCTATTATACACCTTTTTTATTACCTTTCTATTATAAAGGACAAATCCAACAAAATATACATATTGTATAAACACTAGTGCAATGGAGGTTGCTTGTCAAATGGCCGGAAGACGTGTGGAGGACAGAAAGATCATTGTACGTTATTCGGATGAGTTTACCAAAGCGCAAATCAGGCTGAAAATTATTAAGCTCCTAATTGACGAAAAAGAGAGGAGAACCGGCTCCAATGGCTGTAGTTAGGAGGGAAAACAGTATTGGCATCTATGTAAGGATAAGCAGAGATGACTATGGTGAGAACATTGAAACCATTGAGAATCAAAGACAGATGCTTTTAGACTTTACGGACAAAAATCAATTGGGGGATGTGTATTCCGTCTACACAGATGACAATGTATCCGGCTCAGCCTTTGAAAGAAGAGGATTGGCAAGGCTTAAGGAGGACGTACTCAATGGGAGAGTCAATCTGCTCCTTTTAAAGGATCTTTCAAGGCTTGGAAGAAATAACGCTAAGACATTGCAATGGATTGATTTCCTGGAGGAATACGGCGTACGAATTCTAACTGCGGATGGACGGTATGACAGCCTGCTTGACAACGAAACCGTAGGCATCGAGACATGGGTAAATGAGCGGTATATCAGGGATATTTCAAGAAAGATACGTTCTTGTCTCAGGTTTAAGATTGAGCGAGGTGAGTATTTGGGAAATGCCCCCTTTGGCTACAAAAAGTCAGCTATAGAAAGAAATAAACTTGTTATATGCGAGGAGCAGGCTGAAACAGTAAGGCTCATACATAGCCTGTATCGCTCAGGCTTTGGCTATACATCAATCGCTCGTGTACTCGATGAGAGAGGGCTTCCTTCGCCGGAGGGAAAAGGCTGGAACAGGATTTCAGTCAGACGCATTCTTGTTTCCCGCGTATATATAGGTGATACGGTTCAGGGCGTTAGCGAAAGGGTCAGCTTTAAAAGCAAGAAAACCAGGCGCCTTCCAAAGGAGGAGTGGGTTATCACCCAGGGGACCCACGAAGGTATTATTAGCAAGCCGGATTTCCTGGAGGCACAGAAGCTGAGGGAAAGCAAGATTGCAGGGAAGGGGCCGCGCACAAGGTGTCATGTGCTCGGTGGCATTATTTTTTGTGGCTGCTGTGGGAGTGCAATGTATGCAAGGGAAAGAACGCATGGCATTGCATATGTTTGTGGAAGCTATTGTAGAAAAGGCGTTGCAGTATGTTCCAGCCATTTTACTTATGCAGCCCCAGTAGTAGAGTGCATTTGCAAGGAACTGGTTAAACTGTTCGATGATAAGGATGTATGGGCGCAGCTGGAGGAAATGCCCGAGTATTCAGCAATGTGCAGGGATGATGGAGAGATTGACGTGCAGAAGCTGATGAGGCAGCTGGAAACCGGTCGCCGCCAGCATGAGTTGGTCTATAAGGACAGGCTGGAGGAAAGAATATCCGAGCAGCTTTTTGACAAGATGAATAGACAGTATGAGATGAGACTGCAAGCTCTTGAAAGAGAAGTGGAAAGAATAAATACAGAGGGTGGAAGGACTGTGGATGTACCCGAGCTTATCGGGCAGGAGCTTGATAGGCTTAGAGAAGGAAGGCTGTCAAACGCGCTTGCAAGACTGATGGTAAAAAGCGTTACGGTTTTTGATGAGGGTGACATAATACAAGAGTGCAAGGCTGATATTGGTATGGACGGCAAGCCTAAGAGGGTCGGCTCAGGTAAAGTTGTGATTGATTATAGGTTTCAAATAGGGGTATAATAGGAATACAAGCAGTTCTTGACCATGACCGGAGGAAAACACATGAGAAAGGTTCTATTAGTATACAACCCGATTTCAGGTAATAGAAATGTACCTAGAAAGCTCGATTATATTGTAAGCCGCTTTTTGGAGAGGGACGTGCTGGCTATCCCATTTCGGATGGAAAAGGACAACGAACCGTTGCTAAAGCAGGTTTTGTCCAAGGATGAGTTTGATTATGTAGTCGTTTCCGGAGGAGATGGAACTGTAAACATGCTGGCAAGTATACTGCTCACATTAGGACTTGATATACCTATCGGCATTATTCCGGCAGGCACCTGCAATGACTTTGCACGTAGCCTTAACCTCCCGACGGATTTGAGGAAATGCCTTGACATTATTCTTGAGGGCAATATAGCAAAGATTGACGCAGGATTGATTAACAATCAAAAGTATTGCCTCAATACCTGTGCCGGAGGCAATTTTGTAGATGTATCATACAATACCAACCCCGAGTTTAAAAAGAATTTTGGGCCTCTGGCCTATTATGTTAAGGCACTTGGTGAGGTCGCAAATCTCAAACCCATAAAATTAAAGCTGACAGCAGACGAGGAAACTGTGGAAGGAGATTTTTTGCTGTTTCTTATCCTGAACGGTAAGCATGCTGCCGGCTTGTCAAATATCGTGGGGACAGCAGATATTTCCGACGGATATATGGATATTGTTCTTGTAAAGAACTGTCCCCATGTGGAGATACCCGGATTGTTATTTAAGGTGCTAAATAATGAGTTTTTAAATGATAAAAACGTAAAATGGATCAGAACCTCAAAATGCACTATAGAAGGCGATAAGAGCTTTAATCTCAGCGTTGATGGAGAGGAATGGGAGAATCTGCCCATTACAATCGAATTCTTCCATCAGGTCCTAAAAGTATTTGTAAAATAGCATTCACCTATAACCTACTTCTTTTTTTTGTAATATTCACATATTACGGACATATATTTATAATGTGAATTCCATCTTTTCAAATCATGCTTGCTTATAGATTAGGAGGGGTTATTGGATGGAAAAATACAGTATATATCAGCAGATTGCTGAGAGGACGCAGGGAGACATTTACATAGGTGTTGTGGGACCTGTCAGGACGGGGAAGTCGACCTTGATTAAAAGGTTCATGGATTTATTGGTGCTTCCGAACATAGATAATATCTACAGCCGAGAAAGGGCGAAGGATGAGCTTCCGCAAAGCGCTACCGGGCGAACAATAATGACAACTGAGCCCAAGTTTGTGCCCAATGAGGCTGTTGAAATTATGCTGGACGAAGCTCTTAAGCTAAAGGTCAGAATGGTTGATTGTGTGGGCTATCTGGTAAAGGGAGCACTGGGTTATCTGGAAAACAACTCCCCCAGAATGGTATCTACTCCGTGGTATGATTATCAGATACCTTTTGAGCAGGCTGCTGAACTGGGTACCAGGAAGGTCATAAACGATCATTCAACAATTGGTCTGGTGGTTACTACAGACGGTACTATTACCGATATACCGAGAGAAGACTACATAGAGGCCGAAAAACGAGTCATTGATGAGCTCAAGGCAATCAATAAGCCCTTTGTTGTGGTATTGAATTCTGTGATCCCGGGCGAGCAGGAAACGCAAAATTTGAGGCAGGAGCTCGAGGAAAAATACGAGGTACCTGTAATCAGTTTGAACTGCGCACAGATGAGAAATGATGACATAGCGGGCATTATGGAGCGGATTCTCTATGAATTCCCCGTAAGCGAAATTGGCATCAACATTCCTAAATGGGTTGAAACCCTGGAACAGGATCACTGGCTGCGGGTCGATATGCTTCAATCCATACGAGATACCTTCGCCGGGGTGCAAAAGATACGCGAAGCAAAAGACTCCATTGATAGATTCTCCGACTATGAGTTCATAATGAACACGGATCTTGCTGAGATTAATGCAGGAATGGGAAATATGCTGTTGAATATAAGGACGCCTGATGACCTTTTCTATGAGATACTCAGCGATATTACAGGACTACGGGTCGAGGGCGAGCACAAGCTAATAGGCCTTATGAAAAATCTCGCAGGAATAAAGAAGGAGTATGAAAGAGTTGAATTTGCACTTCATGAGGTGAGAGTAAAGGGGTATGGTGTCGTGACTCCAAATATGGAGGAAATGGCACTGGATGAACCGGAGATTATAAAGCAGGGGAACCGCTTCGGCGTGAAGCTGCGAGCCAGTGCGCCTTCTGTGCACATGATAAGAGCAGATATCGAAACTGAGATTGCGCCGCTTGTTGGCACTGAGAAGCAATCCGAGGAGCTTGTTAATTATCTGTTGCAGGAGTTTGAAAGTGAACCGGGTAAGATATGGGAATCGAATATCTTTGGGAAATCCCTGCATGAGCTGGTTAGTGAAGGCTTGCACAATAAGCTGAACAGGATGCCCGAGGATGCTCAAATCAAACTACAGGAAACGCTTCAGAGAATCATTAACGAGGGAAGCGGAGGACTAATCTGTATTATTCTGTAAGAGGTTAATCCACACTGTAAATTTTATAATCCACCTGCTCTGAGAAACGAGATGAGCTTTCTCAGACAGGTGGTTTTTGATATGTGCGAAGATGACGATTCGCCTTGCATGCTTAAATATTGGCATAACTATCAAACCATGATAAAGTAATATCATTAAAGGCATTCGCAGCTGCTACTGGGGCATTTTGCGATGTACCATGTTTTGAGCTCAGCTGTACAATATATTGCGGGTATGTATGAAAGTATGTCACTATATATTGTGCCGCTGAGTTTGATTAAGGTTACATCGCAAAAGCCTTTACTGACTAAGGAGGCAAAAAAACTATGGAAAATGAATATAGACCGAAGGATTTAGCAAAATATATAGATCATACTTTGCTTAAGGCAAATGCTTCCCTGGAGGATATCAGGGCTTTATGTGATGAGGCGAAGGAATATAGTTTTGCCAGTGTGTGTGTCAACCCCTCATACATAAGATATGCTGCCGATTATTTAGAGGGAAGCGGTATAACACCTTGCTGCGTTATTGCATTTCCCCTTGGTGCCTGTACGCCGGAGGCTAAGGCGAATGAGGCATTGGATGCGGTAAACAAAGGTGCCGGGGAAATCGATATGGTCATTAATGTAGGAGCGATCAAGTCTGATGATTGGGCGCTTGTAAGGCGCGATATTGAAGGGGTTGTTGCTGCTGCTGCTGAAGGGCGCGCAATTGTTAAGGTGATAATTGAAGCTTGCCTGCTCACTGATGAAGAAAAGGTGAAGGCATGTACTGTTTCAAAATTGGCCGGAGCGGATTTTGTAAAAACATCAACAGGGTTCTCCACCGGCGGGGCTACTATTGATGATGTTAAGCTGATGAGGGAAACAGTAGGAAAAGATATTGGAGTTAAGGCATCCGGCGGTGTTAAAACTTATCAAGATGCGGTAAATATGATAAAAGCAGGTGCTAGTCGGATTGGGACAAGCAGTAGTGTAGAAATAATTACTAAGTGAATGGAAATCACTGTTTGGAGGAATTTATGAAAAGCAGAGAAATGTATAATTTTTGGATGCGAAGCGACTATTTTGATGGAGCTACAAAAAAGGAACTGGAACAGATCGAAAATGATCCTGAAGAGATTGAGGAGAGGTTTTACAAGGATTTGGACTTTGGCACCGGTGGATTGAGAGGCATTATTGGTGCCGGAACCAACAGAATTAACATATACACCATAAGGAAGGCATCTCAAGGATTATCTAATTATCTGGTTAAAAACATAAAGGATGCGAGAGAACGCGGCATAGCAATCGCCTACGATTGCAGACGCATGTCTCCCGAATTTGCTCTGGAGGCGGCTAAGATTTTTGCGGCAAATGGTATTGTTGCATACCTGTTTGACGAGCTTCGCCCGACACCTGAGCTTTCATTTGCGGTTCGGTATCTGAAGGCATCTGCAGGTATTGTTATAACGGCAAGTCACAATCCGAAGGAGTATAACGGTTACAAGGTATATGGCGAGGATGGTGGGCAGCTTCCGCTGGAAGGCTCCCAAGTTATTCTTCGGGAAATAGAGTTGATTAATGATATTACTGCAATCAAGCCTATGGAGGAAAGCGTGGCTTTGGGAAAAGGCCTGATTAAGAAAATAGGCAGGGAAATTGACGATGCGTATATCAACAGCTTGAAAACACTGGTGGTGAACCAGCAGATTATTGATGAGGCTGCAGATTCTATGAAAATTGTCTACACCCCATTGCATGGTTCAGGCAATAAGCCGGTCAGAAGGATTCTCAAGGAGATCGGCTTCAATAATGTGCTGGTCGTTCCGGAACAGGAGAAGCCTGATTCGGAATTCACTACGATTAAGTCTCCGAATCCGGAGGAAAAGGATGCATATAAGCTGGCTATTGAGCTTGCAAAGCGCGAAGGGGTCGATTTGATAATCGGTACCGATCCGGACAGCGATAGAGTCGGTGTTGCTGTTAAAGGTTCTTCCGATGAATATATAGTACTTACCGGTAATCAAATTGGTTGTCTGATGATGGCGTATATACTCTCACAGAAGAAGTCTGCCGGGACGCTTCCTGCTAACGGATTTGTTGTTAAAACTATAGTAACCACCGAATTGGCACGAAAAGTAGCGGACTACTATAATATTGAGCTGATAGAGGTACTCACCGGCTTTAAATTTATCGGAGAAAAGATAAAGGAGTTGGATGAGGAAGGCACAAGAAAATTCCTCTTTGGTTTTGAAGAGAGCTATGGTTATCTTGCGGGCACCTTCGTCCGTGATAAGGATGCGGTGGTGGCAAGCATGCTGATAGGGGAGATGGCCGCATATTACCAAAGTCGTGGGATGTCGCTATATGAAGGGGTACAGGAGATTTACCAAAAGTATGGTTATTACATTGAGGGGATTACTTCCTTTACACTTCACGGGAAAGAAGGTGTGGAGAGAATCAGTAGTGCTATGGATATGCTCAGGTCGCAGAAATCAGAAGCCTTCGGGACATGCCGGGTAGCAGCCGTTAGAGATTACGGGAATAAAGAAATCATTCATTTTCCGATGGGAAGAAAAGAAGCGTTAGATCTTCCAAAATCAAATGTTCTGTATTATGAGCTGGAGGACGGAGGCTGGTTCTGCGTGAGGCCTTCCGGCACGGAGCCTAAGATAAAAATATATTATGGAGTGTCAGATACATCACCGGAGCAAGCGAAAAGAAAATTGGATTCTGTAGAGGAGAGTGTTGTTGGCGTAATTAAGAAGCTGCTGGGCATATAGCTATTTGCCCGGCATATTTGGCCGGATGAGTGGTGATCGCTCCTCTCACAGAGCCTCGTAGGTTTGTTTAAGCTTGCCCTTTATTATATGACAGGGAGAAGATGCATCAAAACCTCTTTGGGCTATACATTCTCTATATAGCTGATAATCAACGGATGAGCATATATGGCAGGGCTTTTCTCCGGAGCAAAGGCCCTTTTCAAGTCCCTCAAGGGTTTCCATGTTATAGATGCCTATTGGGCTAAGCGCTGTGTAGAAATTTTTCTGGTATTTATCAGGCTTAAGCCTTCTAAAATGGTAGCATGTCTTTCTGTAATACCAGGGAATCGGCAGGCGCTCTAACTCATATGGATATACAGACTCTATGAATATTGCACCCGGGAGTGCCGGGCTGCATCTTACATATGTGCCGATGCTACATTTAAGACAGTATTTGTGACAGCCGGTTTTTACAAGATTGGCGCAGAAGACACAGTTTGCGTAATGCTTATTGGTATGCTGGCGGTATAAGTCGGGCAGATACTTTTTTAGAAAGTACCGTTTATAGTGGGCGTCTTCAGACAGAATTTTGCCAAGGCTAAATGTCGCCATTACATTCATAAGCTTTCTTATTGATTGATATATTTTCCCCGGTACAAGAATATGAATAATATCCCACGTTGGCATATAGTCACTGTGACTCCTTTATTGTAGTAGTATACATATAATACCATTAATGGATTAATAAAACATATATTGCCCGTAAGTTGTACCACACAGGAAATATTCTGTTTTGTCCATGAAGGGAAGACATGTCTTTT
>CAYOKA010000057.1:0-13529 GCA_964404395.1 uncultured Oscillospiraceae bacterium
TTTTTGGAAATACGCCTTGTTTTATAGCCGGTCGTCTATAATATGCGCCTTTTTGAGCATTATTCCGTCCTAAAGTTGAAATTATGAGTAGTGCCCTATACCTATTCCAATAAGTGATTAGTCCAGTAAGTTACTAGGGCATTTCTAACAGTCCTGTAATCTGATCCAGAGAGATAGGCAGATACGACTTGCACTTTAATTTACATACCTATTCACATCGCCCAGTGTGATGCCCTGATGAAGCGCAATGTTCAGCCCATTGGCAATGACCTTGGATACCTTCTTCACTACATCGTCTACTTCCTTTGGAGTGACAATCAGATTGCCAACGTAAGGCTCCAGCACTTCCTGTATCATCCTGTATTTCTCATCCCTGTCGATGCTTTTCATCATCGTATAAAATTCCGAACCCTGGGGCGCGTGCTCTATCATGCTATCGAGCACCAGGTCAATTGTATCATTGGCCATGGTTGCAGCATCAACTACTGTTGGAACGCCAATGGCTACCACCGGTATGCCAAGGGTTGCCCTCGACAGCTCCATGCGCTTGTTGCCTACCCCTGAACCTGGCGAAATTCCTGTATCCGCTATTTGTATTGTTGTGTTGATCCTTTCCATTTTTCTGGAGGCCAGCGCATCAATTGCAATTACATAGTCAGGTCTGACCCGATCAATGATCCCCTTAACTATCTCCCCGGTTTCTATACCCGTAATACCCAAAACACCCGGCGCAACCGCGCAGACAGGTCTCACTCCTTCATCCACCTGTTCGGGCAAATATTCCAGCAGGTGCCTTGTGACCATCATGCTCGAAACCACTTTTGGACCCAGTGCATCGGGAGTAACATTCCAGTTACCAAGGCCAATGACCAGAGTCATTGTCTTTTCATTCAGCCTCAATATACCTGTCAATTCCTTTGCAAGCGCCTTACAGGTGTCTTCATACAGCTGCTGGTCATTATCTCTCAGTCCGGGGATCTCAAGTGTTATATAATTCCCCATAGGCTTGCCTATGGCCTTTTCTCCCGCAGGCGTTTCAACCTGCACCCTGGTGATTTTTATTATATCATCTCCGGCGTTTTCCAGTTTGACACCGGGAATAATCTGCTGCTCCTTCTTTTCCTTAAGAGCCTGCTCCTGCAGCAATTCATGAGCCTCCAGTGTTAAATCCGTTCTTACACTTCTCAATCCTGCCATTGTTAATCTCAATATCCTTTCCCATATTTTAAGTCAATATATTCAATCATATATCTTCCCAAAACAAGGACAAAAAATAACCCAAAAATGAAGAAATAATATTGTAGTTCATTTTTACTCTCAAATTCAGCACCGGATAGCAGAAGCACCGTTTCCTTCTCTGAAAAATTTATACATATACTCTCCAGACTCAGTCCACTGGGAACAGTCCGGGCGACAGTTTTCCCAGGCTTCTGAACTCCCATTTGCCCCCGGTGTCGCGCTTTGAAAAATACGCCATATATTTTTTGGTAGAAGCGTCCCCCGCCGTAGAACCGTTCCCCTGTTTATCGCCCAATTTCACCACGATCTTTACTCTGGCCTCGCTAGCATTGGCATTAGAATATACAGCCCTATGCGGGTCACTCATCGCCCATATTTCGATTTCCCCGACCTCTATATCGGAAAAGGATGTAGGGATAATATCACTCGCCTTCCCCGATTTCAACTCACTTTCAATATAGCTGCTGCAAGCCTTGTATACATCCTTTCTCACTTTGCTTTCCGGCCAGGTGGAAAATCCTGTGATGAACCACTTCCCATCCTTTTTCACAAGTTCATGTGGGCCCCAGAAATAAAGATCATCCAGCGCAACCGATGCAGCATTGCCGTTATCCCGCATCTTCACAGTCATCGTAATACTCTTGCCGATCTCCAGCCTGTTGTATCTCCATACCCCTGTCTCAACTGCAAGTAGAATGTTTTCCAACGCTTCCTGGGGAATTCCGTCATAGGAGTTTATAAATACCTTTTCGGTTTTCTCAATGTCCGGTTCCGAGCTGCTGTAAATATCCAGTGCACGGTACATCAAATCCCGGATTTCCTGATTGTCGTACTTCTTGCTTTGTGCCATATCAATAAACCGGAAGTCGGCAGTATCCATAAAACAACTGTCACCCTGCCTGAATGCTGCAAAGTGGATAAGGCTCTCACCCGAGGTGACCGTGTATAAAGGCGATGGCACCTGAACGGCAGATTTTTTTCCATCCGGCTCTATGCGAACGAGATAATACCTCACACCATTCTCATCAATCTCAAATGTAGTGTAGATAACATCCCCCGTTGTCTTTAAAAAGAAAGCCTTGAATATCCTCCATGGATTTCCTTCTCTGTTGTTAGTCTGAAAAATCAACCTGCTCTCGCCTGTATCAGCATCATATTCTGTCAGATTGTCAACACTTCCGCCGCCGGCGCTGTTGCTCTCATGTGAAACCAATATCCTGCTCCTGTCTGTATCATGAATAATCACATCCTCAGCAAAAATCAATTTCGCCGGTGTTTCATTCAGATAAAGTCCATCCGCCACGCCTACCCTTTCTCCCATACTGGTCAGGAACTTGTCGCCGGCCTTGCCCCGGTAAACAATGTCCCCCTCTGCGTAACCGCCTCTGGTTCTCAGCATTTCCTTCGAAAGAGAATCATAGGAATAATAGTTGGCAACCGTATCCAAATGTATATTCAACGTGTGATTATCAGGTGCCCAGTTGGTATTATATATACGGTCTGTTTCGTACCTCAGTAGCACGTCAGTCAGCTTGCCTGCAGCTACATCCAGAATTTTTACAGACTTATGTGATACTATCGAAAGCAGCTTCCCGTCCTCTGACCAGGCATAGCTGATAACAAACTCAGTTCTCCCGAGCCTTATAGACTTTTCTTCTTCCAGATCGATTCGGTACAGCTCCACTTGCTGCCGGGGCATGCCAATAAGGATCAGCTCATTCTCATCATCCATATTAGCCTCACTGACCTTATATGCAATGAAATACTTATGATCCGCAGTGACTGTCAAAGGAATCATTTTCTCCTGCTGGTAGTATTTCGAAGCCATAAAGCCTTTTTCAAGAGCTTGAAGCTCCAGCGCTTCGGCACCGACAATATGCTTATATGGTTGGATTGCAGCTCCATTATTCATTTCAGGCATTGGAAAGGGTTCATTCACACCCGGCTTGGATATACCGGTAGCAGCGCCCAAGCCATCATCCATTGGCCCTGAACCTCCTGTTTCTGAGCTTGAACCTCCAGGTACCTGGTTCAATATATCAGTCGTTGATTTATGCGATTCCACTTCTTCAACACTTACAATACAGCCAGTGAGAATCATGGTAAATACGACAACGCCAACAAGTAAAAAGCCTATATTGAAATGCTTAACCATCTTCATCTATCCTTCCTTTACCGTCAGTATCAAGTATACGGTTTACCATAACTGTTTATGCAAAATGTTTTATTCATAGTAAACTATCTGTGTTTGGTAAGACGAAGTTTGGAAATTATTGTTCCAAGATGTTTGTATAAAGGTCTTTATACTATATTGTGCACTTTTCGAATAATTACTTTACATATATGATGAGGCTGGAGCAAAGGTCCTATATGTAAAACATCAAGGTATTATCATCCTTGTTCTTCAATGCTTCCACAACCAAATTCTCAACTGTGATTTTGTCCATAACATTCTTAACGCTGCTGTCAAGTATGTCAAAAACCTCTGAGCGCATGGCAGCATCAATATGCGGCGCCTTCTCCCTGACCGTTTCTTCCGATTTTTCAAAAAGAGGCATCTCCACTGCCGACAGTACATCCAGTACCGTCATCTTCGCCGGAGGTCGTGCAAGACGATACCCGCCCTGTGAGCCCTTTGCCGAGATTACAATCTTCCCGCGCTTTAAAAGAGAAAAGACCTGCTCAAGATAAATCTTTGAAATGCCAAGCTTTTCCGAAATACTGATAACTGTAATGTATTCACCGCTATTGTATTTGTGTGCCATGCAGATAACAGCCGCCAGTGCATACCTTCCCTTTGCAGAAATACGCATCTATAATCCAATCCTCTTTTCACTAATATACTAGCTTTATATATACTAGCTTTACATATACAAATAATATGCAATTAAATAATATGTGAAAGAATATGGATTGTCAAACAGCTAAAAATAGCGGAGGCTTTAGGAGATCACGCTTTGCGGACTTTTAATCCGAGCCTTGCATTTTGAAATCGTTCATGGTAGAATATCTGATGGTAATTACGCAAATAAAATCGCAGGAGGTGAAAATTTTGCCCAATATTAAATCTTCTATTAAAAGAGTAGAAATAGCGAAGAAAAAAACGCTTAGGAATACAGCTAAAAAGTCTGCTTTGAAGACTTCTATAAAGAAATGCAACGAAGCAATTGAATCAAATAGTTCATCTGCTTCTTCAGTTTTAAGCAGCACCACAAAAGCTATAGACCAGGCCGCTGCTAAACACATACTTCACAAAAACACCGCTGCGAGAAAAAAATCAAAGCTTGCAAAGGCTTTTAACGCAGCAAACAACGCAGCCGACGCAACCGGTAACTAGATTGTATCAATTACTATTTATGTGCATAAAAAGCGCGAGCATCGAACTAATCACACCGATGGCCGGGCTTTTTTATTTTGCATCATAAAGCCTTATGTAGAAAGGTCGATTATCATAAGCTCTACTGCAGCCTTGTTGTCCAGCCTGCCATTCTTGATGGCAAGATCCAGTTCGAGTCCTGTTGATATAGCCTGTTCCAGCTTCTCCTGCGAAAAACTTTTAGCCTGTTTTATAAGCTTTCCAGCAATAAATGGGAATAGTTTGAAATGAGATGCAATCTGGGCTTGAGAAGCTCCATCCTTGAGCATTAGCCTTACCTGTACCAGCTGCCTGAATTGCCGGTTTATCATATACATTACCTTTGGCATGGGTTCTTTTATAGTTTCCATGTCATTTAACAGTGCCAGAGCTTTTGCTGTTTGTTTTGCTCCAATTGCGTCAGTTAGGTCAAATATCCTGCTCTTAACCGATTTTGTACATATCTTTTCCACATCTGATTCCGTAATCCTTCGCCGGTCACCTGCATAAGAGCAAAGCTTAATAATCTCATTTAGGATGTCATCCATACCGACCTCACAATAATCAACAATCATCGCTGCCGTTCTCGGATCGGTTTCATGTCCCAGCTCCGCAACCCGTTTTATGACCCATTCAGTTAAATCACTAGATTTTTTATAGTCAAATTCAACAATGAACCCATTTGTCTTTATTAGGCCAAAGTATTTAATCCTTTTATCGATTTCCGTCTCAGAAAATATCAGGCATACATGCTTTGGCAGCTCTTGCAGAAAAGCAGTAAGCTCATCCCTCTTCTTATTGGAGCCCTTTGCCTTAATGTCCGGGTTTCCTTCGTTTTTCCCCTCATCCTTTACTCTTTTGCTGCCCTTAAATAAGCCGGAATTCTTTACAATGACAACCCTTCTGTCGGAAAATAGTGGTGGCACCTGACAATTATCAATAATCGCGGATGGCGTTACCTTGCCCTCCAGCACAACCTTGTTCATCAAAAGAAACTCCTCTGTCAGGAGGGCTTTCTCAATCTGCTCGATATAATTTCTCTTAAGATATTCCTCGGGCCCGTAGAAAAGATAGAGGCATCCAACATCTCTATTTCTGATCGATTTCCAAAGCTGCTTCTCATTAAGTCCATAGTTTTCTTTTGCCGCCAAAAGCCTTCACCTCACTTTCCTGATACAGTCCGCCGGATTTTAATAGAACTGCCGTCGCTTCTGAGTATTACCGCCCCACATTCATCAGTTCTAAAGCATTCCACATTTCCCTCCCCCAACAATTGCAGTACTTCATGGGAAGGGTGCCCGAAATTATTCCTGCCCACACTGATAACAGCGGCCCGGGGATCTACCGCATCTAAGAAGGCTTCACCGCTGGAATAATGGGAGCCATGATGGGCTATTTTCAAAACATCCGCATACAGCCTCGATGCACCGGTAACCATTCTTTCTTCCATCTCAGCCTCCACATCACCCGTAAACAGGAACGATGTGTTACCATAGCATAATTTTAACACGAGTGAGGCATTATTGAAAGACTCCTCATCTCCGGGCCAGTCAGGCGGCGGATTCAGCACATCCATGACAGTTTTGTCATCGAGCTTGATCCTATCACCTTCAGAGCATCTGATGACCGGTACATTTTTTGCAGCAGCCGTAAGCAGTAGCTCTTCGAATCCTGCATCCTCCTCAATGAAAGGAATAATAAGCCTTTTTGTTTGAGTTTCTCTCAGAACATCATTTAATCCTTGAATGTGATCGGAATGAGGATGGCTTGCAATGACTGCATCAAGGCTAATAATACCGCTGTCAAGCAGAAACGGGATAACAACCCTTTCCCCGGTTTTTGAAATGTTGTTTGGATTGGTGCTGCCTCCGCCGTCTATTAATACTGTTTTTCCGGTGCATGTTCTTATAAATACAGAATCCCCCTGTCCCACATCGAGAAAAACAACATCCATGCAGGCAGGTCGTAAGCTCCCTGCCAACACAAAGAGTGCCATAAAGGAAAGCACCACAGCCCCATGCCTCAGCTTAAGAGAAATGCCCTTAAGAGGCTTATACCAGAAAAGAAACCATATAAGCAGATAATAGCCAGCCACAAGAATAATAGAAGGAGTAACTGTCTTAATCGTTGCAAAGGACAAGTCTGACGACCATTTGGTGATATATAAAATAGCACTCAGAAAGATATTGTTTAGATACCCAACAAAAGTTGAAAGAAAAAGACTGAACTGTCCGAGAATTGCCATCAACATGCCCAGTATAGTAATCATCTCCAGCATGGGAGCTGCTAATATGTTTGATATAAGCGAGATGAGCGATAGCTTATTAAAATGGATAAGAGTAAGGGGAAGTACTCCAAGCTGAGCCGACAGTGTAGCAGCAATGATCTGCGCCACTTTGTCCGGAATCACCTTGCAAGTAATAAGCTGCTTGATATTCCTGTAAAGCATAACGATACCAAGAGTCGCCGCGTAGGAAAGCTGAAAGCCTATGTTGAACAGCATGCACGGGCTTATAGCAAGAAGAAGGAGGCAGGAGAAGGCAATAGCCGCATAAGTATCAGGTTTTCTGTACAGCACTTGTGACAGAAGGATAACACTTGCCATGAGAACAGCGCGAAGGACAGAGGGTTCGAAGCCTGTGATAAATACAAAGAGTATGAGAAAAGCAATGATTAGCAGGTTTGACAGCTTTTTGCCACACCTGAGAAGCTTAAAAAGAAGGGACAGGGGCAAAATTAGAAAGGCAACATTGGCACCCGATACCGCCATAATATGGGTTAATCCCGCATCACTAAAAGCTTCCTGCACTTCCTGCGAGAGTCCTTCCCTATATCCTATCAGCATGCCGTTCAGCAGTCCTGCCTGCTGGCGCGGCAGGCTCTTATTGACCACATGGACGATACTATCGCGCATTTGCATCCCCGCTCTTATTAGAGTGAAGCCATTTCTGCCCTCGCATGTCTCAATGGTATATGGGTAGGCAAAAATCGAGGCTCCTACGCCCTTTTGCGCCAAATACCGCCTGTAATCAAAGCCTCCGGGATTTCTGACCCCTTGAGGCTGTGTTAGCTGCCCTTCAAGGATCAACTCCCGTCCATAGTCCAATATAGTATTATCAGCGTTGAGTAACGTGGTCAATAGGACCTTACCTTTTATCGGTTTGAATTCTCCCCTATATCCCGGCCGTAAAGCCACAGCCCTTACAATATATGTTGCCTTATTACTTTTAATATCCGGTTCGGATATGATATACCCTCTGATTGCTACCTCTGTTCCCTCATATTCAGCAAAGCTCCGCAGCTGAATATTATCTATAGCAAGGAACTCCAAAGACCCCAAAAGGAAAAAGGCGAGCATGCCTACAGAAACAAATAAACTACTACCTCTATTTTTCTCGAAAACGAATAGAAAGACTAATAGCAACAGGAACATACTTGCCGTCACGAAAATCGAATTTGACAGGAATGCTGTTAAGATACCTATAATCATCATAATGCAAAAGGATACGATTGGACGCCTGTAAATAATGCTCATGCCGACACCTTTTTGCATTAATTATATATCAATTGGAATATTTTGTAAATAGGGTAAATTCAGGCTACTTTCTCAGATAGTCCCTGGCGCACATGTATGTCTTGCTGTAATACTTGTCGCCCAGGCTGCTGATGGTAACCTTTCTGTTAAGATATGAAGATGCATGGATAAATTTGTTGCTTCCTATGTAAATGCCCACATGGGTAATCCCGTTGAGTCCTCCGTTTGTGTCGAAGAAAACAAGATCGCCCGGCTGTAGGTCGGCTTTTTTGACCGGCGTTCCGCCTTTTCCCATACCTCTGGAGGTCCTGTCCAGCGTTATTCCATGCTTTTTGAAAACATAGCTGACAAATCCGGAGCAATCAAACCCTTTAGTTGTAGAGCCTCCATAAACATATCTGATGCCCTGCAGCTTTTTTGAGTAGTCAACGATTTGCTGCCTAATATCGGTATTTACGCTCAGTTGTGTATCATCTGTTCCTCTGGATACCCTCTCTTCCCTGATTGTCAAATAATCACTATGCATCCAGCCGCATCGCTCCTCACCTATAGCGATACGATACCAGTCGCCTGACTTTTCAAATATTTCTACTGTGGCCCCTTTTTCCAGTTTTGTAAGGACTTCGGACGATGTGGTCGGCTTACTTCTGACATTGACCACACTTCCGGAAACAACACCGGCAGAAATCTGAGCATCGCGTACATCTACATAATTGCTGTTGATCCAGCCGGAAGCATCACTGTAGGTTACCTGATACCAGTCGCCTTCGCTGGATATAACAGTTACCTTTGTACCTTCTACAAGCTGGCTTATGATTTTTGAAGAGGTGTTGGGACTGGCCCTGAAATTGACAACATTTCCTGTTACGATACCCACCTGCTCAGCTGCTGCGAATACATTGCAAGTAAATAGAAGTAATAAGAATATTACAACGGATAAGGATAATAACAGTTTTCTAAATACAGACATTGCGTCCTCCTATTTTCAGCTACCGTAGTCAGCTGACGGGTGACTCCTCTTAAGTCAGTAGTTTTGGCCAATCCATAGCGTTGTAAGGCTATTATATCCATTAGGTAAAACTTTGTCAAACTGACGAAAAAAAAGCGTTTTTTATCAAAGGCTTTTGCGATGTAACCTTAATATAGATTAGCTGCACAATATATAGTGACCGACTTTCATACATGCCCGCAACATATTGTGTAGCGGAACTCAAAATAAGCTACATCGCAAAATGCCCTATCAGAGAACATATTGACAAAATCCTTTAAATTGTTCTCTCACAATAATGCATAAACAGAATTACCCCTGCACTAACTCCCACAATTTTTCGTAGCTGCTTACAACATCATACTTGACGTTCTCGCCGCTAATGGCACGGAAATGCTCGCGCGCGCAATGGGCTTTCGCTTTTTCAATCTCACGTAACTCCATTGAGGACATATCTCCCTTAGTTTCAGCAACAAAGTAAATGTGCTTCACCTTGCCTTCATAAAATGCGATAGCCCAGTCGGGATTGTATCTACCCACGGGGGTATTAATGTAGAAACCACGTGGGAGTTTGACATAGATTTCAACCTCTTGGCTATGTGCTTCCAGTTCCTCTGCAAAGTCTCGCTCGTTCTTGGAGTCATAGATGACATAGTCATAGAGATGCCGTTTGGCCTCTATGGCGTTTATACCTAAGGCTCCTTTTTTTAGGTCGGGTTCAGTGAATATCGAACTACTGAATACGGATGTCAGTTTATCGTAGGTGATATGTTCAATAATCGCCGTGGCTTTTTGCTCATTGATGATGTTGGCTGCGCGTATAATAAATTCTTCGGGGTTGCCTCCAAACTGGTCAAACACAACCTTTTCTATGCCGACTAGAATTGTGGCTACAGCTTTCCTTGTCAGTCCTGTTTCGGCTACGATTTTGCCCACGAGATCATAACGGACTGAACTACCTGCTTTCATCGCCGTGTACATCGATACTTCCTCTCGCGACATGTCCGAGCGAACAAAAGCTTCACCTGCTTGAAGTTGCTCTTTGGACTCGATTGTCTTTGTCTGTTCGCCTTTCTCCACCTTAAAATAAACCTTGGATACGCGCAACCTGGCGTTTAATTCCGTGATAGACTTATCAACCAACTCATCCTCATCAAATTCAACAGTATAATAGCTTCTGCCGTTAATACGCGACCAGAGTTCTTGGAATGCCCGGCTGTTCATCTTATCTTTATCAAGCGTGACCTCTACATTGTTCTTGCGAGCATTCTCCGGTTTGCCTGCATTCGGGTCGTAGACGGAATCAAGCACGGCAATAACATCGGCAGCTCGGCCGACGGCTTCATCCGGCACCTCAAGAGTACCATTCTTTTTTGCTTCAAAATATTTCTCAGTCAGTCCACCACGCTTGACATAGCCGTTTTCAATCAGGCTCTCATAGATAGCAAGAGCGGTATCCTCACCGAATTTCTCATGGAACAGTTTCGCTTCGACTTTGCGTGGGCGGTCGGCAACTGCCTCGGCAATCTCGCTCTGCAAGGCTTTGGCGAAACTGTCGTAGCTTTCGTTGGCAATAACAGTTAGCACGTTGACATTGTGAATCTCTTCGCGGGAGAGGAGATTCTCGTCCATACGCTCACCACCCTGATTGACGGCAAGGCGCAAACCGCGTCCGACTTCCTGACGCTTGCGGACATCGCTGCCGCTTTGCTTCAATGTGCAAATTTGGAACACATTCGGATTGTCCCAGCCCTCACGAAGAGCTGAATGACTGAAGATGAACCGCACAGGCTCACGGCGGTCAAGCAAACGCTCCTTTTCCTTCATAATCAAATTATAAGCGTCGACATCGTCAGAGGTGCGCTCTTTTCTGTCATGAAGTTTGCTGTCAATCATGCGCCCGCTCTTTTTATCAATAGAAAAGTACCCTGCATGCGTCCGCTCTGCGGGCACACCTTCAAGATATTTCAGGTACTCATCGGAATCATCAAGAGCAAGCTGCATATTGCCGACGATGAATTTGTACTCTTCCTCGAAAACCTGTGCGTAAGTGCCACCCGTGGCGTTGCCTTGCGCATCGTACTGCTTATACTTTGCCACCTCGTCGATGAAGAACAAGGACAAGACTTTGATACCCTTAGAGAATAACTGCCGCTCCCGCTCGATGTGGGAGAGAATAGTTTCCCTAATTTGAATGCGCCGGAGTTGTTCCTCACTGACCGCACCGATAACATCCCCGGCAAATAGCTTCTTGCCGTTCGTGAATTCAACGGAAGAATCCCTGCCGTCAATTTTCAAAACGGTGTATCCATCCTTATACTCGGTAAGTTCACCGGAGTTGTCGAACAGGCTGTAGCCCTCAGAAACAATTCTCGTTTTAGGACTGAATCCTGTTTTATTTTTTATGTCAAACTCTATTGTTGCCGTGGGGTTGCCTTTGGAAAGGTTTATACTCTGCACATATACATACCCTTCAGTAGCAGTGCTGCCGGAAACCGAAATACCTTTAACTGCTATCTTCTTAACGAGCCGCTTGTTGTAGGCTTCCAGCGCGTCAAGGCGGTAGATCATATTGTATATGCTATCCTCTTTGTGTGTCGCGGAATAGCGAAGCGTAAATAAAGGATTAAACTCTTTCAGTCGCTCTTTGGTAGCCTTGCCCTCTACCGATTGTGGTTCGTCGATAATCATTATCGGGTTTGCCTTCGCTAAAATATCAATAGGGCGGCGGGAGCGAAATTCGTCCAGCTTCATATAGATACGTCTTGCGTCCTTACCCCGTGCATTGAACGCTTGGCTGTTGATAATCATTACGTTTATCGCACTATCAGAGGCGAAGCGGTCAATCTCAGTAAGCTGTGACGAATTATAGATAAAGTAACGGATTTTCTTTCCATAATCCTCGGCGAAATGCTCCTCAGTCATCTGAAAAGACTTATACACACCCTCACGGATGGCAACGCTCGGTACAACAATGATAAACTTGCTCCAGCCATATCGTTTGTTGAGTTCATACATCGTCTTTATGTAGGTATAGGTTTTACCAACACCAGTTTCCATCTCAATGGTAAGGTTATAGCGTCCCTCTAGCGCATCAGACAGCTTAATATTTTCGCTACGCTGTATAGCCTGGATATTTGCTAAAACCTTTTCATGGGAAATAGTTACAGGTGCGTTGTTAAAGCCTGTGAATTCTCTGACAGAATCAAGTGATATCTGTCCTAAGCCAGGATCTATCATATAAGTCGGTGCATGAAACAGCTGACCTGCGAACACATCGCAGACTGCAATTGCTGCATCGGCTTGAAATTTCTGGTGGCGGAATTGAAGCTTCATTTTCCTTCACCTCCCGTAGTAATGTCTTCCTGCTCATAATAGTAGGAGTAGTCAATGCCTTTCATAAACATCTCACGGTCGTTTATTTTATCTGTTAAGGCATTTTGAAGCAGAGCTTTTATTCTTTTTGTCTTCATAGTGCTTTCTTCCATTGCTGACAAATAATCTTTCTTATCGATTTTGCTCCAATCAACACAAAGTTTGAGATTTTTCTTCAAAATCAAGTCGAGCCAAATGCGTGTGCTTCTACCGTTGCCTTCCATAAACGGATGGGCAACATTCATTTCAACATATTTTTCGGCGATCTCATCAAAACTGTTTTCAGGCATATCTTCGATGTTTTTAAGCGTATTCTCCAAAAACTGAACCGGCGCAAAACGGAACCCGCCTTTTGTAATGTTCAGCCTTCTGATTTGCCCTGCAAAATCGTAAAGTCCTCCGAATAAATACCCGTGGATTTGTTGTAACCCTTTTACAGTGCCGACTTCTATATTGTCAAGCAAAGATCTGTCAAACAGAGCATAGGCCTTTGATTTGCTTTTTCCGTCAATCGTTTCGTCGCTGTAGGTAAACCACTCGATAAAGCGATTGGCTTTTTTGCTTGGAAAGTTCTTTGCGAGCTCTATTATGCCACCATAATCAAAGCAATCAGTCAAATATTTCTTGCCGTCAGATGCCATTAGTTTCAGTTGGTTAGCACGACTAACCAACTCATTATTCTCTTTTTTAAGCTTTGTCTTCAGATATTTCCAGTAATTCCTGTTTTTCTTATAATCCTTTTCATCACGTAGAACTCCAACTATATCAATTACTGAAAACCACCATTTTGAGTTTTCATCATTCCAAACGGCACGAACCTCGCTGTCTTCAAAAAAACGAATGGATATTTTGGCCATCTATATCACCCTCACATTCGTATTCGGTGCAAGCAGCTTAAAGATTTCAAACACGTTTATCTTCTCCGGCGAGCTTGTGAAGCTGCTGTCGCAGAAAACGGCGCGGAGGGGCTTGCGTACAGCAATTTCACGAACTGCTATTTCGCTGATATGCTCCTCAAAGCAAGCGATTAAATCACC
>CAYOKA010000058.1:0-13423 GCA_964404395.1 uncultured Oscillospiraceae bacterium
TAAGAAGGAAGAAGAGCCGGCACCTGCGAAAAAAAGAACCTTTGCCATCGTGTATCCTGTAATTCATCCATTTTTTGATCCCGTGACTGTAAGCGCAGAAAAATATTGTGAAGAACATGAAGGATTTGAGGTTCTAATAAAAGCTCCTGAGGGAGGAAATGTTCAGCAGCAGGTTGAGATTGTAGAAAATCTTATCGCAATGAAGGTGGATGGCATAGCTATCGGTTCAACTGATGCCGATGCATTAGCTCCGATTATTGACAAGGCTGTTGACAGTGGAATCCCTGTTGTCACCTTCGACACAGACACGCCAAACTGTAAGAGAGCCGGTTATATAGGAACTGATAATTACAAGGGCGGGGTTCACATGGCCCATGTTATCGCAAAGCATATGGATGAGAAGGGCGAAGTAATAATACTTCAGGGTGTGCCCACACAGTTGAATCTTGTTGAAAGATTGCGTGCGGTTGAGGAAACTATGGCAGCAGAATACCCGAACATAAAGATAGTGGATGTTCAGGCCGGATATGCTGACCCGGCTAAGGGCGTTGAGCTGCTGGAGTCTATGATACAGGCAAACCCGGATTTCGGTGTCTACTCAGGCATGGGCGGCTGCGGCGGACCGGCTGGCATAGCTGTCTGGAAAGCAAAGGGATGGACCAATAAAGACAAAAAAATTGTGACATTCGATAACACAGATGAGAATATACAGGGCCTAAGAGACGGTATCATATATGCGCTTGTATCGCAAAATCAGCACACCTGGGGTGAGAAAATATTTGACAGCCTCAACAAGCTCTGTGACGGAGAAACGATTTCTGAATTTGATGATACCGGAACTGTAGAAATAACGATAGATAATATCGACACCTATCAGCAGTAAGAGGACACAATTAAAACGCTATACCGCAATCATATATGGCCGGAGGTTATTCTTCCGGCCATATGCAACTAAACTATTGTTCGAAGGGGTTATCTATATGTTTACTAATTTGAAAAGGTCAAATAAAAATGAAGCAGGTCGGGTTTCCTTAGGTTTTAAAAGTATTATTAAGACTTTTTTTGAGCAAAGAGAAAGCGGACTCTTCCTTTTACTTGTTGCAATGGTTGTTTTAATGTCACTTGCCAGACCCACAACTTTTTTTACAAGTGAAAACTTGTTCAATATTTTAAGGCAGGTCAGCTTAGTTTCAATTGTAGCTGTGGGACAGACTCTTGTAATAACATCGGGAGGAATTGACTTATCGGCCGGTTTTTCTCTCGGTTTGGCCGGTATTATCATTTCATACTGTTTGGAAGCCGGCGTACATCCGGCAATATCAATCGTCTTGGGTATTGCCACAAGCGTAGCCCTGGGATTTTTCAATGGTATTGTTATTACTAAAATAAAGCTGCCTCCCTTTATCGTAACTATTGGAAGCTCTTATATAGCAAGAGGTGTTTCTTATGTAATAACAACCGGATTTCCCATTAAGGTCACAGATCCTTTTCTGATTGGAATAGCAACCCGCTATATAGGTAAAGTCCCTGTCATGACTATCATTATGCTTGCCATTGTTATTATAGGCATCTACATACTAAATAAGACAACATTTGGAATGAGGACTAAAGCAATAGGAGGAAACGAAGTCGCGGCAAGGCTGTCCGGTGTCAAAACTGACAAGCACAAGATCCTTATATATATGCTCTGTGGCCTGTTTTGTGGAATTGCCGGGATGATGATGGTTGGAAGATTAAATTCGGGAAATCCCAATGCCGGCGTGAATTATGATGTGGATTCCATTGCAGCGACAATCGTGGGAGGAACAAGCATGGCAGGCGGTGAGGGAACAGTCGTGGGCACTATGCTGGGCTCATTGCTGCTTGGTGTCATAAAAAATGGGCTTGTGCTGCTAAATGTAAACATGTACTGGCAGACGGTTGTTTCAGGCGCAATCATCATTACAGTTTGTACGGTAGATAAATTGACACGCAAGAGACACGGATAAGGATGATATAGGAGGTGTGGCCTGTGAGTAGTGATATAGTTCTATCGATGAAGGGAATAACAAAAATATTTCCCGGTGTAACTGCATTAAGTAAAGTAAACTTTAACCTTAAAAAAGGTGAAGTGCATGCCCTGGTCGGTGAGAACGGAGCAGGTAAAAGTACATTAATGAAGGTTCTCGGTGGAGTGTACATGCCCAATGAGGGAGAAATAGAGATAAACGGTGAGCCTGCCAATATAACAAATCCCAGAGATGCTCTTGATAAAAAGGTCAGCATTATTTATCAAGAATTTAATCTTGTGGATGAATTATCTGTTTGGGAAAATATATTTTTAGGTAAAGAGTTGATTAATAAAGCAAAGACAAGCCTGGATAAACGCACAATGAGGGAAAAATCCAAAGAGATACTGGAGAATTTGTGCCTAAACGATATTAATGTCAATACAAGGGTCGGAAATTTAAGTGTTGCACAAAAGCAGCTTGTGGAAATAGGAAAGGCTTTATTTAATGAGACAAGTATCCTCGTCATGGACGAACCCACTGCTACATTGACACAGAAGGAAACAGATGTCCTGTTTGATTTGATAAAAAATTTGAAAGCAGAAGGGATATCGATTATTTACATATCTCACAGACTGGAAGAATTAGCCGGAATAAGTGATAGGGTCACGGTTCTAAGGGATGGTCAGTTCATAGATACACTTGACAATCAGAATAAGGACATTAGCAAGGATGAGATAATTAGGCTAATGGTCGGCAGAAGTCTTAAAGACTACTTTCGTGAGAGGCAAGCAGAGATGTCTGATAAGGTAATACTTGAAATACAGGGATTAACAAAAAAGGACGTCTTCAACGATATCAGTTTCAAGCTCAGAGAGGGTGAAATCTTAGGGTTTGCAGGGCTGGTCGGAGCAGGGAGAACCGAGGTCATGAAGGCTATTTTCGGTGATTTACGATATGATAGCGGCAAAATTATTCTGGATGGCAATGAAAAGACTATCAAATCGACCCATGACGCCATTAAAGAAGGAATAGTTCTGGTTCCTGAGGACAGGGCAAAAGAAGGATTGGTGCTGCTGATGTCATTAGCTGATAATATAGTGCTTCCTAACCTGGAAAAGATAAGCATATTGGGCGCACCAATAAAAAAGAGAAAATATAATATGGCAAATGAGTTCATAAGCAAGCTATCGATACGCCCTGCATTACCCAATAGATTAGTCAGCAGCTATAGCGGTGGAAATCAGCAAAAAGCGGTTATTTCAAAATGGCTGACCAGGAATCCTAAAGTTATCATACTTGACGAGCCAACCAGGGGAGTGGATATTGGAGCAAAAAGTGAAATATATACCTTGATCCAAAGCCTGTCTGAAGCAGGGGCCGGCATTATCTTTATATCATCGGAATTGACAGAGCTGATTGCAATGTGCGATAGGATCGTAGTAATTCATCAGGGAGAAGCTACAGGAGAATTCAATAAAGAGGAAGCAACTCAGGAAATGATCATGAGAGCAGCCACCGGAGTATAGATACGATGTTTTAAGTAACGGGGAAAAGAAAAGAGATTGAAAAAAGCTTGAAGCACTTTATGGAATAAGTGCTTCGAGCTTTTTTAGGGTGAGTAGAGGGTGCCAGACGCTTAATGATTTGAGGACTAATGGTTTATACAATAATATGAGACATTAACTTGTGCATACAAGTATGTTATAATATTTAATAAGCTAAATCGTCATAATAATTATAGGGAGGGTATGAGAGTGGTAGATTTGAAGAAATATGAATTCTGGCTTATTACCGGAAGCCAGCATCTTTATGGGCCTGAAGCACTGGAGCAGGTTGCGGCGGACTCGAGAATAATAGTCGAGGGCTTGGACAATGATCCCGCCATAGTAGGTAAGGTTGTTTTAAAGCCTGTGGTTACAACCTTGGAGGAGATTCGCAAGGTATGTGAGGAAGCAAACCATAGTGCTGAATGCGCCGGCATTATGACTTGGATGCATACATTTTCGCCATCGAAAATGTGGATAGCCGGCCTGTCCATTCTGAATAAGCCCTTGTTACACCTGCATACGCAGTTTAACCGTGACATTCCCTGGGATGGCATTGACATGGACTTTATGAATTTGAACCAATCAGCCCACGGGGATCGCGAACACGGCTATATCGGTGCCAGGATGCGTCTTCAACGCAAAATAGTTGTGGGGCATTGGGAGGATGAGGATGTACGCAGCCACATTAGTGCTTGGATGCGCGCGGCAATAGGCTGTGCTGAATCCAGATCCCTGAAGGTAGCCCGCTTTGGCGACAATATGCGTGAGGTGGCCGTTACGGAAGGTGATAAGGTTGATGCGCAGATCAAGCTGGGTTGGTCTGTTAACGGTTATGGAATCGGTGAGCTTGTCAAGCTTGTCAATGAGGTAAGTGATCTGGAGGCGAATGAGCTTTTAGAGGAATATAAGGAGCTGTATTTTATTGCCGAGGATGTTCTCAAGGACGCAAAAAGAATGGATTCCATTCGTGAGCAGGCGAAAATCGAGCTAGCCTTAAAGGCTTTCTTCCAGGAAGGCGGATTTGGTGCATTTACTACTACCTTTGAAGACCTTCATGGGCTCAAGCAGTTGCCGGGACTTGCTGCACAGAGGATGATGGAAGCAGGCTACGGCTTCGGAGGCGAAGGGGACTGGAAAACGGCTGCCTTGCTAAGAATCATGAAGGTGATGGCTACAGGCATGAAGAAGGGCACTTCCTTTATGGAAGACTATACGTATCATTTGGAGAATGGTAAAGAAATGATATTGGGTGCCCATATGTTGGAGGTATGCCCATCTATTGCCATAGGCAAGCCGAAGATAGAGGTACATCCATTGGGAATAGGAAATAAAGAGGATCCTGCTCGCATGGTTTTTGACGGAAATATCGGACCTGCTGTGGCGGCTTCGCTGGTTGATATGGGTGATCGATTCCGTCTGATTGTCAACGAAGTTGAAGCTGTTGAGCAGCCTTATGATATGCCAAAGCTGCCGGTGGCGCGCACCATCTGGAAGCCGCTGCCATCTCTTAAGGAAGCAGCACAGGCTTGGATACTTGCAGGTGGCGCACACCATACGTCATTCTCCTTCGATCTGACAATGGAGCACATGGAGGATTGGGCTGAAATGATGAACATTGAATACCTTCCAATCGACGCAAATACCAACATACATTCATTTAAAAATGAACTCAGATGGAATGATCTAATCTGGCGCTTGAGATAAGGGCTTTCCATATTTATTGTTTGCTATGACGAGGATTTTTATGGTAGAGTATACCCATAGCAAACAATAGATTTTGGAGGAAGGTATGGTTAAAAGAATTCTACGGTCGGCGGTTATGTGCCTTATTTTTACTTCGATGCTTTTTCTGCCTGCGTGCGTCCGCACGGAGGGTGCTGAACAGAATAGCGGGTCAGAGGCAGGCGGCCGGGCGACGCTGAATGTGGTGACTTCTTTTTACCCTGTCTATATTGCGACCATTAATGTAACAAGGGATGTACCTTCTGTTACAGTGAAAAATATGACTGCGCCCCAGACAGGGTGTTTACATGATTATGCCCTGAAGCCGGAGGATCTGAAAGCTCTTGAAAAAGCCGACCTGTTTATTATAAACGGTGCCGGGATGGAGTCCTTTCTTGATGACGTGATCAGGCAGCAGGATTGTCTAAAGATAATAGAAGCCAGTAAGGATATACCACTTCTGATGGATGAGGGCGGAGAAGAAAATCCACATGTGTGGGTCAGTGTTAGCAATGCGGTAGCGTATGTAAATAATATTGCGACACAATTGTCCGCAGTCGATAATAGCAATGAGAGTCTGTATAAAGCGAATGCCCAAGCTTATGTAAAGAAGCTTGAGGCTCTTAAGGATGAGATGCACGAGGAATTGAAGCCACTGGTAAACCGAGATATTATCACATTTCATGAGGCATTTCCCTATTTTGCACAGGAATTCAATTTGAATATTGCTGCTGTCGTTGAGAGAGAGCCGGGATCGGAGCCGACGCCCAGGGAGCTGGAGGCTATTATTGATACTATTGAGGAAACCGGTATCCGCGCATTGTTTGCAGAGCCGCAATACTCTTCCAGGGCTGCCGAAATGATAGCCAGGGATACGGGCGCAAGGATATATACTTTGGATCCTGTAGTAACAGGAGAATCTAATGCCGATGCATATGACGCATATATTGATGCTATGAAAAAGAACAAGGAAACACTTTTAGAAGCACTGGGGAACTGAACCTTTGAGATTTTTGATTGTAGGAATATTGAGGTAAAATATGGCGGGAAACTGGAACCATGCACAATGCGAGGACAGATGCCATGGCCTGTGTTGCACAAAGATTAATAACTTTGGCGTAACAAAAGGACATTTGTGCATTTTAGAGGATGTAAACATACATATACATTGCGGTGAACTTACCGCTATTATTGGGCCCAATGGCGCAGGCAAGACTACGCTGTTGAAGGCGTTACTGGGGGAGCTGCCCCACACAGGTGAGCTGAGATACCTGGATTCGAGGGGTGAGAGCAGCAAACGACCGGTGATTGGTTATGTTCCGCAGCAGCTCAGCTTTGATCCCGGCACGCCTGCAAGTGTACTGGACCTTTTTATTGCCTGCAGATCGAAATTGCCGGCATGGGTGTTTAGGCCGGGGAGTGTTAAGAAAAGTGCCCTGGCAGGGCTGGAAAAGGTTAAGGCGGAGCACCTGATAGACAGAAGGCTGGGAGCGCTCTCAGGCGGAGAGATACAAAGGGTGATGTTGGCGCTGGCTCTTGACCCTGTGCCGAATCTGCTTTTGCTTGATGAGCCGGTTTCCGGGATAGACCAGGGTGGTTTGGAGTTGTTTTATGATATTGTTTCGGAGGTAAGGCGCAATTACGACCTCTCTATTATACTGGTTTCCCACGACCTTGAATTTGTGGCAAAGTATGCTGACCGGGTTGTAGTGCTCAACAAGACGGTAATTAATAGTGGATCACCTCAGCAGGTCTTAAGCGATGAGAGCACCAGGATATCCTTCGGTGTCATGCGGTCACTTTCCGAAGATGATGAATACGATGGGGAGGAGAAAAATTGATGCTTGAAATTTGGTATGAAGTCGTCGATTTGCTACTTCCATTTGACTGGACCAGCCATGTGTTCATGAAAAACGCATTGCTGGCAGTGCTCTTATTGACACCGATATTTGGGCTATTGGGGACAATGGTTGTCAGCAACAACATGGCCTTTTTTTCCGATTCCATCGGACACGGGGCTTTCACCGGCGTAGCAATAGGAGCCTTACTGGGCGGAATACGGCCGATTTGGGGTTCGATTATTTTCTCTATTATTTTTGCAGTTACCATAACAGTTATAAAAAATAAGAGCAGCGCATCTACAGATACGGTCATCGGGGTGTTTTCCTCGACGGCTGTGGCAATCGGGCTGGTAATTCTGTCCTTTGGCGGAAGCTTTAACAAGTACTCTTCCTATCTTGTAGGTGACATTCTCAGCATTGCACCCTTTGAAATACTGCTGCTCCTTGCTGCATTTACACTGGTTATTATATTGTGGCTGCTTATTTTTAATAAGGTACTATTAATTAGCATTAATAAGTCACTTGCCGCCAGCCGTGGCATTAATACGCTTCCGGTTGAGCTGTTGTTTACGGTTACTATTGCAATAGTCGTGACAATAACAATCCAATGGGTTGGACTTCTCATCATTAATTCACTTATAGTATTACCTGCGGCCACAGCCCGCAACGTAACCCATAATATGCGCCAGTACCATGCCGTATCGGTAGGCGTTTCAATGTTATCCGGTGTCGCCGGACTTATTGTATCATATTATCTTAATACAGCCACAGGCGCAACGATCGTACTGGTAGCGGCGGTCCTGTTTTTCATCTTTTTTCTGCTTAGGAAAAAGCTTTCAACATAAAATTTTGATGACAAGGAGATATATTTGGTATATTATACCATTACAATACTAAGATAAGGCTTTTACGATGTAACCTTGATATAATTTAGCTGTACGGAGCTCAAAACATGTTACACCGAAAAATGCCCAAGATAGGAGGTGAGCCATGAGTAACTCTATTCCAGAGATACATGGCGTCTTGAGAAAACATATGGTGCGGGTTCCCGAAGTTATTTCACAGGTAAGCGGCATAAAAATTTTCGGCAAACTGATTAAATCCATATTGTTTTCCACTGATGTGGCAATTATAAAAAACTGCAATGCCAATGCGATTATTGCAGTATATCCCTTTACTCCTCAGCCGGTTATCACACATACTATTATTTATGCCTCTGATGTTCCTGTGTTTTGCGGAATCGGAGGTGGAACCACCACGGGCAAGCGGGTAGTTAATCTTGCAATGGATGCAGAAAACCAGGGGGCAATCGGAGTGGTCGTCAATGCACCCACGCCTAATAATATTGTGCGTGACGTGGTTAGCAAAATCGACATCCCGCTGGTTGTAACGGTCGTGTCTGAAAAAACCGATATTGCCAAAAGAATTTCCTCGGGAACAGCGATACTTAATGTCTCAGGAGCAGCTAAAACGCCGCAAATCGTTAAACGCATAAGAGAATCTTTCCCGGATGTACCGATTATAGCTACAGGAGGACCTAATGACGAATCTATATTGAGGACAATAGAGGCAGGTGCTAATGCAATAACTTATACGCCTCCCACATCCGCTGAAATATTTAACAGCTTAATGAATAAATACAGATCAACGGATGATGTCATTTGATACGACGGTGCTATCCAGCTGTAGAATATTGTATTATTATGGGAATGATGTGTTTGCTAATTTATTCATGTTATTATATAATAATTGCATAATAATTGCATAATAATTGCGTACATATGATTTAGATGAATAATTGTATTTGTCGAGCGGGGCTCGGTTCATTAACTTTAGTTATTTGAAGGGAGAATGAGAGATGTTTTGTGAGAAATGCGGAAGCCAAATGCCGGATGATTCGAAATTCTGTTTGAATTGCGGAGCTCAAAACGAAGTTGCGCAGCCTGTCCAGGACGTGGAACAGGAAGCTGCCGTCAGTGTAGATGCTGCTCCTGCTGTTAGTGAAGTAGCCACCGAAATTAAGTCTTCGGTTGAAGAACAAGCGGCACCGGAACAGCCAAAACCTCAGCCGGAGCCTGTGAAGGAAGAAGCAACACCCCCTGTGCAGCCAGCACCACAGCCAGCAACTCATACTGCTTATGTGCCGCCGACAGGCCAGCCATACCAGCAGCCAGTACCGCCGACACAGCAGTATACAGTTGAACCAAAACCCGACAAGATAACTCCGTTACCAACATGGAAATTCATAGGTATGTTTATATTAACCGGCATACCGATTGTAGGATTAATTATGGTTTTGGTTTGGAGCTTCGGAAGTTCATTCAACCGTAATACTAAGAGCTTTGGAAGGGCTATTCTGATACTTGGCATTATCGGACTGGTTCTTTCAATAATCAGCGTAATTATGTACTGGTCGGTACTGGAGGGCATAGTAAATGCCTTCGGTTCTTCCGGGATACAGTTTAACTATTAATTGACTCAAGGCCTATTGTTGAGGCTAGTCTGAAGTAGAATAGAAGGTTGATGTATTTTTCCGGTGGATGACCGTAAAAAGTTGTCCACTGGTTTTATTTTATGCAGACCTATTTCCAGAACACTTGTTCCGGACTCTTCAGTTTGGTATAATTTATCTAAGGCTTTTGCGATGTACTGTGGAACTCGAAATGTGTTACATCACAAAATGCCCATATAATGACAATAAAATGAACGGGTGTATATCGGATGATAAAGGACAAAGAAAAGAAAGAATTTATTGAACTAAGGAAAAGACTTCTCGAGAAGGAGTTTGGCAGATTGAACCCGCCGCAGAGGAAGGCAGTTTTCCAAATCAATGGGCCATTGCTGGTGCTTGCAGGTGCAGGCTCGGGCAAAACCTCCGTTTTAGTAAACAGAATTGCATATATGATAAAGTATGGCAATGCCTATCACAGTGACTTTGTACCTGATGCAATCACTGCCGAGGATTTGCAGTATATGAGAAAGGCAGCAGATGAAAGCCTTATTTGCGATAGGATTAAGGGATTAATGAGGGAAGAACCTGTCCATCCCGGCTCTATATTAGCCATCACATTTACAAATAAAGCTGCCAGAGAGATGAAGGAGCGGTTGGAGGGCATTCTTGGTGAAAAGGTCAATAACATCTGGGTCAGTACCTTTCATGCCGCATGCGTCAGAATCCTCAGATATCATATAGAAAAGCTGGGATACAGTAGAAGCTTCGTCATATTTGACACCTCTGATCAGCAAACCTTGATAAAGGATAGCATCAGGGAGCTTAACCTGAATGAAAAAAACTATCCGGTCAGGGAAGTACTTTCTAAAATAGGACGGGCAAAGGACCGTTTAATAGAGCCGGCCGAATTTGCTGTTGAAGCCGGTTCAGACTTCCGAATGAGTAAAATCGCAAGGATTTACGAGCTTTATCAGAAGAAGCTCAAGAACAATAATGCGCTGGATTTTGATGATATTATCCTGCTTACGATAAAGTTGTTTATTGATAATCCGCAGGTCATGGACTACTATCAGAGAAAATTTAAATACATATTGGTAGATGAGTATCAGGATACCAACGAGGCGCAGTATAGGCTAATCAGCCTGCTTGCCAAGCGCTTCAAGAACCTCTGTGTGGTAGGAGACGATGATCAATCCATTTATGGGTGGCGAGGTGCTGATATACGGAACATCCTTGACTTTGAGAAGGAATTCAGGGATGCCGGGGTTGTCAAGCTTGAGCAGAATTATCGTTCCACCAAAACAATACTCGATGCTGCCAATCACGTAATTAGAAACAATACGGGAAGAAAGAGCAAAACCCTTTGGACGGAAAATGCCAAGGGCGATGCAATACTGTATTATGAGGCCGGTAATGAGCGCGAGGAAGCGAACTTTATTATAGGCGAGATACAAAGGCTTACAAGAGACGGGAACAGAGAGAACAAGGATTTTGCGTTGTTGTACAGGATTAATGCCCAGTCCCGTGTGCTTGAAGAAGCGTTCATGAGATCAGGCATACCCTATCGCATTTTTGGCGGGCTTAAGTTCTACGACAGGAAAGAAATAAAGGACATTATCGCATATTTGCGTTTGATACAGAATCCATCCGACGATGTTGCACTAAAGAGAATCATTAACGTTCCCAAAAGAGGGATTGGCAATACTACGCTGCAGAAGGCCGAGGGGATTGCATTGGAGAGAGGGAGCAGCATCCATTCTGTCATTTCGTCTGCATCCGAATTTCCCGAGCTTAGCAGACCTGCTGTAAAGCTGCTGCAGTTTGCGCAAATGATAAGCGGTTTTAGGGCTTTGGCACAGACCGCCGATGTTCGGGAGCTGATTGAAACGGTGATTGGTAAATCCGGCATCCTGTCCGAGCTTAACGAGGAGGACACAGATGAAGCAAAATCCAGGATAGAGAACATTCAGGAATTGATTTCCGGAGCAATCGAGTTTGAGGTCACAAGTGAAGAAAAGGGATTGGAAGCCTATCTGGCAAATGTATCTCTTGTGTCTGATATTGACAATCTGGAAGAGGATAAGAACCACGTAGTATTGATGACGCTACACAGTGCGAAGGGTCTGGAATTTCCGATTGTATTTATACCCGGATTCGAGGAGGGAGTATTCCCCGGCATGCGTGCCTTTGACAGCGAAGATGGATTGGAAGAGGAGCGCAGGCTCTGCTATGTGGGGATTACTCGTGCAAGAGAAAGACTATATCTGACCAGTGCCCATACCAGAACGATTTTTGGCAACACTAGCTACAACATGTGTTCCAGGTTCATGAAGGAGATTCCCGAGGAGCTGCTGGGGGAAAGAGGGAGGCCTGACAGCGGTAACGGCGGATACGGCTTCGGCACTAGTAGCGGCTTCGGTAACAGCAGTATTGGCAGAAATACCTTCGGGGAAAGTAGCCTGAAGGGAAATGCAGGTTTTGCCGGCGCAGGTGGCGCACTTAGCGAACATAAAAGGCTGAGCTCGGCGGCAGCAGACAATTCGGCTGCTACAGATTTTAAGGCAGGGGATCAGGTGGTTCACAAAAAATTCGGTGTCGGAACAATTACATCTGTGACAGAGGATGAGGGAGACTATGTGCTTGAGATTAAATTTAAAAGGGCAGGAATGAAAAGACTTATGGCTGCATTCGCCAACCTTGTGAAGCTGTAGCAGGCAAATTTTATCAAATGCTCGCGCAAAAGGCTTATATATTTAGACTCGCAAAATAACCGGTATATCATGCAGAAGAAATGCGAATAATACTTTCTGCACCATATACCGTTTTTTTTGAAAAAATGCCTCAATACACTTTTTACTATCGGAGGATGTTTATGGATATTTATGACTATAACGAAGACAACCTTTCTATGATTGCAAGGACCTGCAGCTACTCAAAGTATGGACATAGCATTTCCAAGGCCAGCCATTCCGGAGAATTATCCTGTAGCAGCTGTAGTTACTGGAACGGGAGGGGATGCTCAAGAAATCACCTTGAGAGCATCGCTGCAGAAATGTATCTGGATTGATTCTAATATAGTCGGGGCCGGGGGTTACAGCCAGAACTTAGAATTACAGCAGCTCAAGGATCTCCTGTGGTTTTGCAGCCAATTTCTTTGCGCCGTTTTCTAACAGCTCATTCGCTTTGCGAAAACCCCAAAGCGCACCGACAGCATACATACCGGCAGCATTAGCAGTTTTCATATCAACGCCTGTATCTCCCAGGTAAAGACATTCGTGTGGCTGGATGTTTAGTATTTGAGCTATTTCCAGTGCACCGGCAGGGTCAGGCTTTTTTGGAATACCAACCGCCTGGCGCTCGCCAAATATAGGATAAAAGCTCCAGCCGGATAGTAGTTTTTCAATGACTTGTTTTGTAAGGGCATCGGGCTTGTTAGAAAGAACGGCACATTTTATGCCCTTCTCTCCTAAGCTGTCCAATAGCTTGTCAATTCCGGGATAAGGGACAGTTTTATTTGCCCATCCCTTGGTATATCCGGCTGTCATTGCCGCCGCAGTATTATCTATCTCGTTTGCGCTACGCTTATCCTCCGGCAATGCTCTGCGTGCCAATTCACGCATTCCGTCGCCTACGAAGTATTTATAGGCTTCACTGTCATGTATAGGATAGCCCTTTTCTGCCAGGACACTATTCATAGAATCTCCAAGATCTTCAATTGTATCGAGCAGCGTTCCGTCCAGATCAAAAATTACTGCCTCGAATGTCATACTTCTCACCTTTTCATTTGTCGTTAAGTTACATGTACGATTATACCATTTTGAGTTTCCGCAAAACGTAAAAAATAGCTTTTGATTAAGCAGTGATAATCAC
>CAYOKA010000059.1:0-13416 GCA_964404395.1 uncultured Oscillospiraceae bacterium
ATCCCCAGACCGCCGAGCAAAAGAAAAATCATTGAAATAGTCATATATCCTCCAAATTGTGAACAATCATTGTATAACATGCAAATCTAACGTTTTCTGAAATAATTATTGCAATTCTATGTAAGCGCCCTGCTAATTTTATGTTAACATATTTGATGTGTCAAGGGGCAGAACTGGTATGGTACCGAATAGGATATCTGCTTTTCGTATCTCTATATTGTTACTTTATCGGCGTATTCATACATGGGAAAATCAGATTAGTAGACCTTGAAGCTGTATCCATGATATCTTTGTTTTAAATTTGGACATTCAATTAGCCACGCGAATTAATAAAAATATCCGATATTGGCTATACAAATGTCCAGATTATTGCCCAAAATTATTGACTGATCATATACTTAAGCTTATAATTATGCTATAGCGTGAGATAGTGTAAGGCTGCTAAATAGAAACGCAGCAAGCACTATTGTGATAAGGAGGTGTTTTTGTGATTGCAACAGCCAGTGATATGAAGAATAGTTTTGGCCGGTACCTGAGACATGTGACAGATGAGGTCGGAGAGGTCATCATCACTAAAAACAATTTGAGAGTGGCGCGGCTGGTACCATATGTATCCGATATCGAGAGATATTTCACCATCCGGGAAAATGCCGTTAATTACGATTATGACAAAAAAACCGTTTCTTATGAAGAGTTTATGGAGATTTACGCCAAAAGCGATGTCAGGATGGAGTTCTTGAATGGGGAGATTCACATAATGGCTTCTCCGGATGTTAATCATCAGGAGTTGCTCGGAGAACTATATGTTGCTTTCAGAGAATTCTTTAAAGGAAAAGAGTGTAAGCCTTATTTGTCGCCCTTTGACGTCCGTTTCTGGAAAAAGGATATCAAGGATCCTGATGTGCTGCAGCCTGATATAATTGTTATCTGTGATCTGGAGGGCAATGTTAATGAGCATAAAAGGTATACCGGGACGCCTGCACTGACCTTGGAGATACTGTCCTCAGGCACAAGGAGCAGGGATATGGTATATAAGCTCAATACATACATGATTTCAGGGGTATCCGAGTATTGGATTGTCGATTCAATGGAGCAAAGGATTACAATATATGATTTTAAGGACTGTCAGGTTGAAAAAATGGAGCTTTATAAAGATGGTGACATTGCCAGATCTCTATTTTTTGATGGGCTGAAGGTGAATGTTGAGGAGCTGTTTGCAAACCTTTTGTAAGCCAAAAAAAACACAAATTTGGGGCAGGCATTTTTACAGCTATAAATATTACATTTATGTTACCGATTATACTTACCCATAAAATTTCCCTTGAAGGTACGAAATGTATTACATAAAAATACCTAAGGAGGGAAAAGAAGATGAGTAGGAAATGGAAGGGGCTAATTTCACTCATTATATGCTTAGCGCTATTGATGTCTTCTGCAACGGTAGTATTTGCCGGCAATAATAAGAATGGGCCCAAGAGCAACAATTCTTTTAATTCACTATTTAATTCAAAAGGCTTCAAGGATGTTAAAGAAAATCACTGGGCTTTTTGGGATATCATGTGGATGTTTGAAAAAGGTATTGTTAATGGTGTAGGTAATAATAACTTTAATCCGAGCGGTACCGTAACAAGAGCTGAATTTGCAAAGATGATGGTCAATACCTTGGGACTGAAGCAATACAGTCCTCAGACTCCGTCATTTCTGGATGTGGACAAGAAAAACTGGGCATATCCCTATGTTGAAGGTGCCAAAAACTATCTGACAGGCTGGAGGACAGCAAGCGGACATTATTATAAACCATCCCAGGCAGCTGTCAGGGAAGATATGGCAGTAGCTCTTGTTGAGGCATTGGGGTATCAGAATGAAACTGTTGACGAGCGTAATCTCAATCAGTTTGCCGATGCGGGGCAGATAAACCCTAACCTTAGAAGACATGTGGCGTTAGCTGTAAAATACGGGCTTATGGAAGGATCAAATAAGAATGGGCAGAAAGTATTCAACGCCCAAGGGAATTTAACCCGCGCAGAGGCCGCTGTGCTTCTTCGTAGAGCATTTGTTGAAAAAGAGGAGAAAGTCACTTACGACGAAGACAAGGTTACATATGGCGACGAGGATGATCCTATAGCATATGAGAAGCCGGTTGTGTCGGTTGCAAAAGAGAATGGCAGGGTTGTAATCAGGTGGAATAAGATTGATTCCGACCAGCTGAAGGGATACAAAGTAGTTATATCCAAAAAGGATTCCACACCAAGCTATCCTGATGACGGATACCTCTATTATATTACAGACACCAATAGGAATTATGCGGTGGTTGACAATAGCACAGCATATAAAGACGGCGATTTCGGCGACTATCTGACAAAGGGTGAGAGGTACTATTTCAGTGTAACAGCTGTTTACGAGGATAAGAATGTTGCCGGAAATGCAGTGCGCTTCAAGTATGATGGCATTGATAATCCTGATTTATATGTTATGCCGAAAGTTAGTGCTGCTGAAGAAAATGGCAAACTCGTCCTCAGGTGGAATAAGATCGATTCCGCTAAGTTCAAGAATTATAGGGTAGTGGCTTCTAAGGCCGATTCCACACCCTCATACCCCGACGATGGATATTTGCTTTCTATTTCGAAACCTGAAAAGAATTATGCAGTGATTGATAATAAATTAGCTTACACGGGCGGAGATTTTGATGGCTACTTCGTAAAAGGAGAAAGATACTACTTTAGTATAACCGCCGTGTATGAGGATAGGACCGTAGTCGGAAATGCCATTCGGGTAGAGTACAAGGGTGAGGACAGCCCGGAAGTATTCCCGGCACCAAAAGTAAGTGCTGCATATGAAGATGGTAAGCTTCTGGTGAAGTGGGATAAAATCGATTCGGATCGTTTAGTCGAATATCGGCTGGTGATATCTGAGAAAACCGCAAACCCCGCTTACCCTGCCAATGGGCACTATGATGCAGCCTACAGCAAGGATACCACATCCGTGGAAATTGATGGAACTAAGGTATATACAAGCGGTGACTTCACAACTTTAGACTATAAAAATGAGTATTATTTCAGCGTAACCGCTGTTTATGACAACAACAAATGTGTTCCAGGCAATGCAGTGAAGATGCTCTACCTTATTTCTGCAGAGGAATAAACGAATTTGAATTTTACTTTTAAATCTATTTTGTTATAATAGGAAGCGAGGCACTCCACGACAATGAAACCGGAGTGTCATCGCTTTTTATTTATAGGCATTAACAGCCATTTACGTGGTATCGGGGGGACATAATGAATATTGATGTGGTAGGGGTACCTATAGATTTGGGATCAGACAGAAGGGGAGTTGACATGGGGCCTGGTGTAATACGTTATTCAGGGCTCATAAAGGCTATCAGGGCATTAAACATAAACTGCAGGGATCTGGGCGACATTAACGTTCCTGTGCCGGAGGATCGCGATGATAGGATAAATCATTCTCCAAAGCCCAAGTTTCTAAATGAAATAACTAAAACAAATGAGATGCTGTTCCATAAGGTAGCAGAAATCCTAAATAAGGGCAATATGCCGCTGGTTATCGGAGGTGATCATAGCATTGCCACCGGTACTATTTTGGGCGTTCAGAGTGTTATGAAGAATATTGGTGTAATATGGCTGGATGCTCACGGCGATTTTAATACAGAGCATACAACATTGAGCGGCAATCTGCATGGGATGTCGCTGGCGGCTGCAACGGGAACGGGCATGCATGCGATGAGCAGTTTCAAGCCCGGTGACGTTGCCTTTGTCAATCCGGAGAAGGTAGTCATAATCGGCGCCAGGGATCTGGACCCGCAGGAAGCACAGCTGCTGCGCAAATCCCGTGTTACTGTATATACAATGGAGGACGTGGATATGTATGGTCTTCGGGCAGTAATGCAAAAGGCAATTGAAATTGTGGAGGAAGGGACGGAAGGCTTTCATCTGAGTTTTGATCTGGATGTTATAGCACCTGCAGATGCTCCTGGTGTCGGACTTCCTGTAAAGGGCGGACTGACATACAGGGAAGCCCATCTTGCTGTTCAGATGCTTTCCGCGAGGGACAAGCTATCTTCCCTTGAATTTGTTGAACTTAACCCAATAATGGACAATGCCAATTTGACCGGCGAGCTGGCGGTATCATTGATATGCTCGGTGCTGGGAAAGAGGACTATGGGTTCAAAAAATGGCTTGACATATGAGATATAAGCCATACAATGGTAGGTATGTTTACAAAATAATTAGTGACTTATGAAAAAGGTGAAAAATAAAAGTTATGGGCGGATTATTTGGTGTAGTTTCAAAAGACGATTGTGTATTAGATTTATATTTTGGAACCGATTATCATTCGCATCTCGGTACAAGCCGCGGTGGGATGGCTTTGTGGACGGGTAACGGGTTTTCGAGATTTATTCATAACATAGAGAATGTACAGTTTAGGGCCAAATTCGAAGCGGATCTGGCTGAAATGGCAGGCAATATGGGCATCGGTTGTATCAGCGACACGGAAGCGCAGCCGTTGACTGTATGCTCACATCATGGACATTACGCTGTTACGACAGTAGGGCGCATTAATAATCTCAATTCATTAGTAAAAAAAGCATTTGCAAACAACTATATTCATTTTCTTGAAATGAGTGGAGGAAAGATAAATCCCACAGAGATGGTCGCAGCACTTATAGACCAGGAAGACACTATTAGCGAAGGCATTATGAGGGCTCAACAGGAAATTGAGGGCTCCTGTACAATGCTTGTTTTAAACCACGAAGGTATCTATGCCTCAAGGGATCGCCTTGGCAGGACACCGCTTGTCGTTGGCGAAAGAGAAGGGTCTTACTGCGTTTCATTTGAGTCGAGCGCATTGCCCAATTTGGGATATCATCCTGAATACGAACTTGGGCCGGGTGAGGTGGTTTTACTGACACCCGATGGAATTGAAAAAATTTCACCGGCACAGGATAAAATGAAGATATGTGCTTTCCTATGGGTTTATTATGGCTACCCAACTTCCGCCTATGAAGGTAAAAATGTAGAAATAATGCGTTACCGCAGTGGCGCGGCACTGGCACGGGATGACAAGCTGGAGCTGGATATGGTTGCTGCCATACCGGACTCCGGCGTAGCGAATGCTATTGGCTATTCCAATGAATCAGGTGTACCCTATGGCAGGCCTTTCGTTAAATACACCCCAACCTGGTCCAGGAGCTTTTTGCCGCAAAAGCAGAGTGTGCGTACTCTGGTTGCCAAAATGAAACTGATTCCCATACCTGAATTGGTCAAGGACAAGCGCATACTTTTCTGCGACGATTCTATCGTAAGGGGCACACAATTGCGTGAAGCTGCGGAGCTCCTTTATGGCTACTATGCAAAGGAAGTCCACGTAAGGCCGGCATGTCCGCCCTTGCTGTTCGGCTGCAAATTTCTGAACTTCTCCAGATCCAGTTCTGAGATGGATCTAATTACGCGCAGGGTTATCACGAAATTGGAAGGCGAAAAAGTGAAAAGCAAGGATGCTCGTATCCTGGAAGAGTATAGCAATCCCAAAACGGAGAAGTATGGCTGCATGCTAAAATGTATAAAAGAGGAGCTAAATGTTTCCAGTCTTAAATATCAAAAGCTTGAGGATATGATTGATGCCATAGGTCTTCCGCAGGACAAGGTATGTACCTACTGCTGGAACGGCAGGGGATAGGGCTCAGAGGTCAGAAGCCGGAGGCCGGAAGTCAGAAGTCGGAGGCCGGAAGCCGGAGGCCGGAGGTCAGAAGTCGGAGGCCGGAAACCGGAGGTCAGAAGTCGGAGGCCGGAAGCCGGAGGCCGGAGGTCAGAAGTCGGAGGCCGGAAGCCGGAGACCGGAAGTCGGAAGCCGGAAACCGGAGGTCAGAAGTCGGAGACCGGAGGTCAGAAGTCGGAGACCGGAAGTCGGAAACCGGAAACCGGAGACCGGAAGTCACAAGGCTCAAGGTTCAATGATTAAAGCGATTTCAGTCTACATCGGGCTGCAGATCTACAGGTGCCACCTCAAGCCTTTCAGGATGTTGTACAAATGTTCTGTAAAGCTTAAAGGCAGAGGCGTAGTAGTGGCCATCTACCGTTCTTTCATCTGTTGCCACTTTCATGGAGATATATCTGCGATTAACAATGTTGTTGTTTGAATCAAGCTCTTTTTCTTTCATTTTAATACCAAAGGAAACAAAGAAGGAAGTTGTGCCAAAGTCATATAAATGATGAAAGATAGGCTTGATTCCAAGCGATCCAAGGTCTGTTATGAAAAAGCTTGTGTGAAAAGGGCTTAATTCATTAATTATGCGAGGCATCAAGCCCACATAATCCAGGCACCGGACGAAAAAAACAATGAATTTGACCAGCCAGCCGGGGCAAATCATAATTAGGCGTGCCAATTTATCCGTGTCATTATTAGTGTCCGGAGCTTTATTCTCCTCAATCAGCTTATTCATTTTCTCTGCTATCTCAGATAGGGTGTCGGTTGGCTCGAATTTAAACTTTATTGTGGTTTCGGGGCTGTCTATGGTCAACTCCTTTTTTATCGCAAGAGAAACAAGGATTTCATTACGGGCGTAAATTTTCTGGCCGGCAATGAACCTATTAAGCGCGGGCCGTAAGGCAATAGTTCGTACCATAGCAGCTATCATCACATGTAGCATGCCTATGTTTTCGTTTGTATTTTTCCTTCTTTTCCTCAGATAAGCTTCAGTATGGCTTATTTCTATTCTATCCTCAAATAAGTTCTGAGAATCCACACGATATCGCATTATATACGGAATTATCTTGTAAAAAGGATCCAACGTTCTAAGCCTTCTGCCGTCATACCTGTCACCGAAACGTCTTTTGTGCTTTGCCATCAAAAATCCTCCTGTTTACTGTAGTTTTATAGTGCCCCATAAACAACACCGCGCAGTCTCGGTGCATGAAAATCTTCCAAGCTTGGTTGCAGCTGTTGCATATATGTTACAGTCAAATCTTCTTTAGGGTCAATCATCATCCAGGTTCCCAGCATGCCTGACCAGCCAAATTCTCCAAGGCTTCCGTTACAGCCGCCCTTTGCGGTATCTATCATGACACGAACGCCCAGCCCATAGCCGTAACCGGCGTGATGATTCCAGTCATAATCAGCCTGCTGCTGAGTGTTAAGATGATTTGTCGCCATAAGCTCGACTGTTTTTCTGCCAAGAATCCTTATACCGCCCAGCTTGCCATTATTGCATAGCATCTGTATAAACCGCTGATAATCTCCAAGTGTCGAAATAAGCCCCGAGCCTCCACCTTCAAAAACATCGTCGGAGTGAATATAGTCATCCATATCGGTGCTCTTTTCCATGATTCCATCCTCATGTCGGTAATAAAAGCTGCACAGCTGCTTCATTTTTTCCTCCGGGACACGATGGAAGGTGTTTTTCATTTCAAGTGGGTCAAATATTTCATCCTTTAGGAATCGGCTGTATTTTTTACCTGACAGGACTTCAACTAAAGCAGCCAACACATCGTGGCTCATACCATAGCGCCAATGTGTTCCGGGATCAAAGCAAAGGGGGATGGAGGCCAGTATTTTTGCCACATCACGGATATCATATTTTGCTCCGGAATTAGCCAACTCCCTGTTCTTTTTTGCTATTTGACGGCCTGTTTCAGTATCCTCTCCATCATAAGAGAGGCCGGAGGTCATTGTGAACAAATCCTTAATACGGATAGGGGAAAGCGCCGGTGAAACCGATAGTCCTCCGTTAGGTGAGGTTCTGAATACCTTAGCATTTTTAAATTCTGGAAGGTATTCATACAAGGGGTCATTTAAATTAAAAAGTCCTCGTTCATATAAGATAAGAGCTGCTGTACATGTAATGGGTTTAGTCATGGAAAAAATTCTAAACAGAGTATCAGGGGCAACCGGAGTTTTAGTCTCTATATCGGCATAGCCGAAAAACTCCTCATATACCGTTTCTCCCTTGTGTATAACAGAACATGAACAACCGGAGGGCCCTTTTTCCACAAAACTTTTCAAAAGCGGAGTTAAATTTTCAAACCTGTTCAATTGAAAAACCTCCATTCAGAATGCTAATGATAGTTTAGCATTCGTTATTCTCTTTTGCAAATATAAGCTCTGGCCTCTCTAATTCTTGCCACAAATTCGGCTGTCAGCTTTGTTACCCCGGCATAATCTCCGGTTTTGGCACCTGCGGTAAGGCTTCCTCCGACGCCGACCGCTACGGCTCCTGCCTTGATCCATTCACCCACATTGTCAATATTGACTCCGCCTGTCGGCATCATATTTGCCTGTGGAAGAGGCCCTTTTATTGCTTTGATTATCTTCGGACCAAAGGCTTCTCCTGGGAATATTTTTAAAATATCCGCTCCCAGCTCCATTGCCTCAACGACGCCTTCAACCGTCATAATGCCGGGCATACATGGAATCTGGTATCTGTTGCAGAGCCTGAGAGTTTCTCGGCTGAGAAAGGGGCTGACAACGTACTGTGCGCCGGATAATATTGCGATTCTAGCTGTCTCAGCGTCCAATACCGTGCCTGCACCGATAATAATTTTACCTGCATATTCCTTTGCCAAATCTTCAATTACCTTTGTAGCTCCAGGTACCGTATGTGTGATTTCAATTGCAGAAGCACCGCCTTCCAGGCAGGCATCGGTAATTTTTTTTGCTATTTGCGAATTATCTGCCCTTACCACTACCACCAGACCTGAATCCGTAATCTTGTTTATAATCTCCCACTTCTTGCTCATATTTAATCCTCCATGATTTTATATTACAACCTTTATAGCTGTTTTTCGCAGCAAATCCGGAACATTTCTATTTCCATCTTGGATTGTCTACGATTACAGGCTCACCGTCCTTTTCGACAATTAACTTTCTGTATCCTTTTGTTTCTATTGTACCATAATCATGTCCTGCATCAGCTCGAAAAACAAAAAAAGTAACAAGCTTTTCCTTACCGATATTAATACTTCTGTGAGCGTAGCTCTTCGGTACATATACGGCCTCTCCGGGAGTCATTAACCGGGCGTCCCAGTCACCCTCGGGGCTTTCCATCAGCATGTAGCCCTTACCGCTAAGACAGTAGTATACCTCAGATGTATCCAAAATAGTATGGAAATGGCCTTTTGTCATAAAATATTCATCACCGACCTTGCCGGGATAAACTATGCTTGTGCCGAACAGAAGATCACCCGGTGTTTCGGGAAGCTCAAGCTCATAAAATTCATATACCAGTTCGTCATTGGCCTTCACAGCTGCCTCGAAGGCTGCTTCGTCAGCATACATTCCCTTCATATTCGAAAGATTACGCTTGGTTGGCTTTTTTTCCTTAGACATTCCCGTCTGTAAATCAAAAAACACACTAAAAGGCTTGTTGCTGCGGATTCTATTCGCAACACGATCACATTCGTCAAACAACTCTCCTGTAATATCGATGTGGAAAACCTCGGCAATGACCTGAGTCCAACCGTGGACAAAGTATATCCAGCCATCCTCTACATGCAGGTTTTTCTTTTTCTTCTGCGCCAGAGCCTGGTGCATAAACAGCAGGTCGCCTCTATAATTGATTTCCCAAACAAGGCTATTCTCAGGGAACTCAACCGTTTCAGTCAGAGGCGAACCGGGGCGATCCTTGCCGAGGCCGGTTGCATTGACAATGAGGGAATAGGGCTTCAGGCTTTTAACAAGGGCGTCATTTTGTTCCGGCTCGGGAGTCAGATGGAATTGTGCTTCTACATCCGGGTTGATTTTCTCAACATATCCCTCAATAGCGTCAAGCCTTGGCTTACTTCTGTTACCAACAATAAGCCGGGAAGGAATATTATCGCCTTTGTTTTTATTGAGCAAATATACGCTCATAGCAATGGCACTGCCGCCTGCGCCCAGCAATAGTACATCTCCGCCGTGGTCTTTAAAAAAGTTTTCCGGAACGAAGGCTTCAAGAGCAAGACCGCTGGATATGGGATCCTTCGCATAACCCTCAAGTCTGCCATCCTTCTTTGATATAGAAGAAAGCTCACCAAACATGGAGGCATAGGGATCCAAATATTCAAACATGTCCTTGCAGGCATTGAAAAGGTCGATTTTGTGTGTTGTGACAAGGGCGCCAAGCGATAGTTCATCATTTTTAATGAAATCGACAACCTCTCTGTACACTTCAGGCTTTGCATGAATCTCTATGTCAATACCTTTGATGACGGCATCTTTGTGACCCAAAACCTTTGCCCATTCGGGGAATACCTTCATGATTGAGGATTTTGTCGTTGTTACGCCAATAAAATAAATAGTTGGATGTGTTGCTTTTGCAGGTAGATTCATAGTTGTTCTCCTTTCAGATTGTGTGTTTTTATAGAGAATGCCTTAGCAGGATTGCTAAATGTAAATTTCCTGATAATACTTTCATCTATACCGTAGCTTCTTAGAAGTGGAAGGAAGCTTAAAAACATATAATCAAGCCCAATAGCGCCACCAAAGCTTTTCATACGCTCGCGGGTTGTATCTAGGCCGAGCAGTATTTGATCTTCATGACCATTTTCAATAAGCTTTACAATGAACTTAGCCTCATCCTCGTCAGAATGATATTTAAACCTTCCGATGGTGTCAAGCTCAAGGTAAACGCTGGTAGAAGCCACTTCCATCAGGTATTGCATATCAGTCAGTATGCGGTCAAGATGACAAATGACAATAGCTTCCGAGGTGATACTATAATCAGAAAAAAATCTGATTTGCTCAAGGGCGCACTTGCCCATTTCGGTGTGGCTTAATATTGTTGCGCCTGTGTTTACTGCTGCCTGCGCTGCTGCATGAAAGAGCTTTTCATACTCACCTGTGGGACCTTCTGCGTCGGTGGCGGTTTTTATAACGCCGGCTTTAGCATTGATTTGTTCAGAAGGATTTGAATCATCGTATCGGACATACATGCCCTGTTGTATTTCTTCTGCAAATAATTTTGTCAAATGGGCTGTATCTATTTGATGAATCCAGTGTTGGTGAGGATAAAACATCAGCTTGTGAAATCCCGTGGATGCAATAATCCTGACTCCTGTGCGATTGGATGCTAATAGCTGGAAATCGGCCATCCTGCCACAGCCTACAGGCTGCGCATCTACAATAGAACGACCGCCCATTTCCCGATAAAGCTCAAGCTCCGCACAGGTTGCATCAAGATTGTCAAGTCTTAACGCAGGAAACTTTCTTGCAGTCGGACCATCGGCAACAAACAGATGCTCATGGCTCTGGCAGTACCCGAGCTCATTGGGTTGAATCAGTCCTGTTACTGTTTGGATAGCTGCATTGGTAGTAGTCTCGTTGTTAATAATCGTACCGCTTGTACTCATACATTTACCCCTCGTGTCCAAGCATTTCGAGTAGATTGTTAGTAGATACAAGTGCCATTTTTTCACCAGCTTCACCGGTAAATGCGCCAATATGCGGGGTTAAAATGAAATTGTCAAGCTTCAAAAGCTTCTCATCCTTTGCCGGTGGTTCGCTTGAAAGAACATCCTGAGCGGCGCCTGCAACTTTTCCCGATGTCAGGGCGTCATATAAAGCCTGCTCGTCAACCAGCTCGCCTCTTGCGGTGTTTATTAGAATTGCATTTGACTTCATCTTATCTAGTGAGCTTTTGTCAATTATTTGCTTTGTTTCCGGGGTAGCAGGTACATGGAGTGATACAACATCGCTTTCCTCCAGAAGAAGATCCAGAGTGTCAAGCTTATCGATTCCATATTGCTTAAGAAAGCTTTCGTCCTTGAAGTAGGGATCATAAATAGAAACCTGCATCTCAAGGCCACGAGCCCTTTTTGCAACTTCGCGCCCTATCATACCGCCGCCGACCAGCCCCAGTCTTTTACCGGTTAACTCGAAGCCGCTGATGCGATTCCCGATGCTCTTTTTGACAAAGGCCAAATTTTGGGGAATCCGCCGTGCTAATGTAAGCATTAAGGCTATAGTCAGCTCTGCTACGGATACGTTGTTTGTACCGGAGGCATTTTTCACCTTGATTCCAAGCTGTACCGCCTTGTCTAATGCAATGTTATCCATACCTACACCATACTTGGATATGGCTTTCAAGTCCTTTAGCTGCTCGAGTACAGAGGCAGGTAGGGGATCAACCCCAATAATAATACCAATAACATCTTGCTTAGCAATTTCAATGATTTCCTTTTCTGTCAATGTTCGGCCAAAATTGTTCTCAATAATTTCGTAACCCTTTTCTTCAAGAAGGAGATAGGTTTTCTGCTTGTGATTCTTAAACGATTTTGGCGTTATCAATATTTTCTTTTTCATTTAGAACATATCCTTTCTTAATGCTGGTTTACAGAGGACCTCAATAAAAGCAATAGTGTAAAAATGTAAGAATGTAAATACATACAACTGTATTATGCAACCGTATTTAAAAACTTTCAGCAACAACTACGCTATCAGCAAAGATTGCCCTATAAGCAAACGCTATTTTACCTAAACTGTCTCTTTAATTCAAATGTAAATTTACTTCTGTCGCTTCTGTATTTTGCAAGGGAATACTCAACGGGCGTCCCGTTTTCCAAATATACAACGCTTTCAAAGTATTGGATCGGCGCACCCTTTGGGATATCCATTAGTATTGATTCGAAGTCACCGGCAATAATAGACTCGAGAGATCTGGTGGCGTTCGAAATCAACATGCCGCTTTCCTTTTCTATAATCTCATATATGGATTCCTTCTCAAGGTCGCGTCCCATAAGCCCTGGACATACCCGGTAGGGAATATATGTAATAACAAATACTATAGGCTCGTCATCTGCATACCTTAATCTGCTAAGCTTTATTACATCGTCACCCTCATTAATTTTAAGCGTTTGTGAAACCTTTTCATTGCTTCTTATCAGCTCCTTTGCAAGAATTTTTGTAGACGGTGTAAGTCCCTTCTTTTTCATCTCGTTATTGAAGCTGTCAAGGACAAGCAAAAAGTCCTGCACTATTTTTGGCTTTGATACGAAGGTTCCTTTTGCTTTAATCCTATAAAGATAGCCTTCTACAACCAGCTCGTTGATGGCCTGACGCACGGTGGGCCTGCTGATGCCAAAGTGTTGACTTATTTCAACCTCTGTTGGAATTGGTTCCTCTATATCTGTGTGTTCTTTTTTTATGTATTCCAGTAATATGGTTTTCAACTGATAGTAGAGAGGAATAGGTATGCTTCTATTAAGAGATTTGTTCCCGCTTAATAACATTTGCGAACCCCATTTCATGGTTTTTGATGCCGCATCATAGTCAATGCAGCGTTTTGTTGTTGTTGTTGTTGTTGTTGTTATTATGTTATTACATTATGTTGCTAATATTATACACTGCTAGTAAAAAAAAGTCCAGTCTGAAAACATTTTGAGTTTCCGCAAAACGCAAAAAATAGCTTTTGATTAAGCAGTGATAATC
>CAYOKA010000060.1:0-13389 GCA_964404395.1 uncultured Oscillospiraceae bacterium
CGGGGCTATTAGCAATTAGTGCCGTATTGCCGCACCATCCGTTTATTCCTTCTACCTCAGGATGTGCACTGTCACCTGCTATTACGATCGTATATCCCTCCTGATCCTTTTCGCTAACCAACTTATGTATCTTTGCTACATAGGGGCAGGTTGCATCAACGACCTCCAGATGACACTCCTCCAGCCTTTTATATATATCGGAAGTTACTCCGTGAGCCCTTATGATGATTTTACCATCTTCCAGTGCTTCATTGATGCTTGATATCTTTTCTACACCCTTTTCTTTTAAGTCGTTGACAACCTGCTCGTTATGAATGATTGGCCCAAGCATATAAACCTTCGTTTTGCAATCATCCAGAAGATTGTTTGCGATATTAACTGCGTTATTCACACCAAAACAAAATCCAGCTGATTCTGCAAGAACAATTTTCACGCCCCAACCTCCGATAGAGAATACACTCTTTTCATAATATCCCTGCTGATTTCTGTCAATTCTTCCCTGGTTGGCTTTCCATCACTCTTTTTGACCACAAAGGGGTCACCGTAAATAACCTTCATCCTGCTGAATATCTTGTAGCTACCGCATACTGTAGCAGGCAGGACCGGAACACCAGAATTTGCAGCAATCATCGCGGCACCCGGCTTAATTCTAATTGTTTCGATCTTTTCCGGCTTAATTCTGGTACCATGCGGAAATATACCAACAATTTTGTTATTCTCAAGAAGCTTATAGGCATATTTAATTGAACCTACGTCACCTTTTCCCCTTTTTATAGGAAAGGCACCGAGCTGCCTAATTATGAATCTCAAAACAGGGTTTTTAAAAAGCTCTTCCTTTGCCATCCAGTATATCCATCTGTCAAGCTTAAAGCCCAGAAAAAACATATCCAGGATAGAATTGTGATTTGCGCAAAAAATAACCGGTCCTTCAGCCGGAACTTTTTCCCTGTTGATTACTTCAACTTTGAAAAATAATCGTAATCCTATATTTAATATAATCCTCGCTAAGACTCTCATTTGGTGCACCATTCACTCATTTTTATTGTTAATATGAGATAAAATTGCTTGGACAACTTCCTGTGCACTCAGGTTCGTCGTGTCAATTTCCAAAGCATCATTAGCCTTTGATAAAGGTGCTAATGCTCTGGAACTATCATTTTTATCTCTGAAGGTAATGTCCTTTTCGACCTCATCCATAGTAATTCCCGACATTCCCTTTCCAATCATTTCATCATACCTTCTTTTTGAACGTTCTTCAATAGAAGCTGTTAAAAAAAATTTATGTTTAGCATCGGGCAAAACGTATGTTCCTATATCCCGTCCATCCATAACTACATCATTTTCCTGTGCGATTCTTCTTTGAAGCTGCACCAGCTTTATTCTAACCGCAGGGTTGACAGCGACGTTTGACGCACCAATTGATACTTCGGCAGTTCTGATATCACCTGTAACATCCTTGCTGTCTAAAAATATCCTCTGCTCATTTCCGATATGCTCGATTCGGATATCAATATCCTTGACAAGAGAAGCCAATCCCGTCTCATCCCTTGTATCCAGACCTGATTGAACAGCTTTTAGTGCCACAGTCCGATACATAGCCCCCGTATCTAGATAAATAACGCCCATTTCTCTTGCTATTTCCTTAGCAACTGTACTTTTGCCAGCACCTGCCGGGCCGTCAATTGCTATGTTAATTCGTGCCAAAAGCTTCATCCTCCGTCAATCATCCGTATCCTTGCTTTGCTCAGCCAAATCAGGCCTAAGCGATTTCGCATCCTTCAAATATACATATTTCAACTCATTATTTTCTTTTTCCGTATTGATATGCATCAACACACGTATACAGCTTTTCAAGCTTCCCGGCACGTCTATTTCATAGGTGCACATCAAGGCAGTATTATTCCAGCCCAAACGCCTCGCTGCTAATGCCGGGAATGCTGCACTAATATCTGATGTAACAGAAAAAATGATACTTATTATATCATCCTGCAAAATATCGTTCCGGCTTGTCATTTCCCTGAGTAACTCGCAGGTAGTATCAATAATTTCGGTTTCAGTATTTTCTTTAACAGATGTTGCACCTCTTACTGCCCTAACCATCAGTAATAAAACGCTCCTTTTCAGCCTACACAACCCTGTGTCCAAGTCCTATTGCCACCTCATTGAGATGAAGAAGGCCAATCCCAAAGTAAATGCATACGCTAACGTGATCCTTATACCTTGCTATGCCGATTTTACCGCCTACATTTAGCCCAAGTGCCTTTGGCATTATCTGCGTCAAAGCCTCTCTTGTCGCTCCTGCCACGGCCCCTTCCTCTGCGTGGCTCTCATGTATGAGCCCCTCGCGCTTTGAGGATACTACAGCCCTTTCAACTATTTTCATGACAGAATTAATAAACTCTCCTCCATAATCCACAGCTGCAGTATAAATACCGCTGTGAGTGAACTCAGCCTGCAATTGCTTTTCCTCAGTTCTATCCGAAGTAAGCGCAATACGAACCGCAGCACTGGCAACTTCCTTACTTCCATATGATTTGCCGATATGCTCCTTGCCGCTCTCTGTCATTTTAGCCTCCCCCACAATTCTTTTATATTATATAAGAATAATTTCATTTGCACAATATAATTGTTCCAATGCTTTTTGCAATGCAGCATGTTTGAGTTCCGTCGGCTAAATTATATTAACAGCTGCAACTGATATAATACCGTCGGTGACAACAATCCTCTTTCCCAGAAGTTCCCTGATGTTCATGCTGACAGCACTAATCTCCACCTGTGCCGTTACCTGGACAGCGTTGCCATCTAATTCTACAACATCGCCATCCTTCAAATCAAGTACAAGTGATTTTTCTTCAAAGGAATATATCTCAGCACCGTTTACAAGTACCTTTAAATCCTTACAGTAACCCATATTGATTAGTCTGAGTTCCATTTTACAGGGATTATAAAGCGTCACCTCGGAGTCTAGAGGAGAACCTTCAATACTCTCATTAAAAAACATTGCTTTGATATCAGGATGAAACAAAACCATCTGTACGATAATCAAAATAATAAAGAATGTTATAAACAAGCTGATCAAAACTAGATCGATTTTATTCCTGCTAACAACACTCGGCTTTTCGTCGTTTCTTTTATTGTCCTTGTGACCGAATAACGCTGCCTTCATGGGTTCAACTCCAATTCTTTCTGATAACGGTTATTATGCACGCCCACAAGTCAAATCATACCTTCGAGCCGCTCATCACCAACATCTCAGGTTCTTTTCCGGCCTTGCCAGCTAATATCTTACTTTGGCTTCTCTCAGTCTACGCTACTTATCTCGGCCTCAACAGTTCATGCCCGCTACGTACCCTGTCGAAAATGCAATTGTCAGGTTAAACCCTCCTGTGTATCCGTCCACATCAATTACTTCACCGGCTAAGTATAAGCCCCTCACAATCTTCGATTCCATTGTGGAGGGATTTATTTCATCGGTACTAATGCCGCCTGCCGTAACAATAGCTTCACTTATAGGCCTTGTGCCTGTAATCTCTAATGTGAAACTTTTAATCAATCTTACTATCGTTCTTCTTTCTTCCTTTGTAATCTGATTGACTGGTTTTTCTCCACTGATTTGTGATAATTCTATAATCACGGGAATCATTTTCTGTGGCAGAAGATCATCAAGACTATTTTTAAACTGCTTTCTTGAGTACTTCTCAAAATCTCGTTGGATCCTGGCATCCAGCTTTTCCTCATCCAGAGCCGGTTTTAAGTCTATGACAAGGCTGACATCCTTGTAATTATATTGCATAATATGGCGGCTTGCGCTCAAGATTATCGGCCCCGACACTCCAAAATGGGTAAATAGCATCTCACCGAAGTCGCTGACTATCTTTTTGCCCCTTTTATCAAGCATTGTAATAGATACATTTTTCAGTGAAAGGCCCTGCAACTTACTTATCCATTTCTCAGCAGCCAAAAGCGGCACAAGAGATGGTTTTAAAGGCCTAATAGTATGGCCTAGCTTCCTTGCCATAGAATAACCATCCCCTGTAGAGCCTGTGCCCGGGTAAGATGCCCCACCGGTTGCCAGAATCACAGAATCAGCTTTAATGAAGCCACCGTCTTTCATCCTGACTCCGTAAAGGGCTCCATTTTCCGTCACTATCTCATCCGCAGCCGTCTTTAGCCGTATGTTGACTCCACTTTTTTCCGCACGTCTTTGTAGCACCCGGACTACATCCTTGGCCTTATCCGACACCGGAAACACCCGGCCACCTCTTTCAACCTTAGTCTCAAGCCCTTCCCTTTTTAGCAACATAATCATATCTTCATTTGAAAAGGTATAAAGGGAGGAATATAAAAAATTCCCGTTTCCGGGGATGTTCTGTATCATTCCTTCGATATCAATACTATTCGTAATATTGCAGCGCCCCTTGCCAGTAATCAACAGCTTTTTGCCCACTGCGTCGTTCTTCTCCAGCAGCAGAACTTCTTTTTCCCGTTGTGCTGCTTGGATCGCAGCCATCAGTCCGGCAGCTCCCGCGCCTATAACAATAACCTTATTGTTCAATAGTCCTCCCTACCATGCAGTTCAACGACATCATACTTTTCGTATACCTGATACTCATCCCAGATAGCCTCGAGCCTCTCAAATGTATTGTAAACACTATCCTTTTTTCTCATACCTATTGCAACAATCAATGCGTTAATCACGCTCAACGGTGCAACCAGGGAATCCACAAATGAAGCCATATCACTTCTAGCTGTGATGCAATAATCAGCGTGGGTGGCAATTGGTGATTGCTTGCTGTCTGTGACAACTATAACTGAAGCTCCCTGGCTTTTTACAAACCGAATGGCCTTTGTCGTCCTCCTTGAGTATCTGGGGAAGCTGATGCCTATAACCACATCACCCTCCGAGGCTCTGAGAACCTGTTCAAACATTTCACTGACACTGGTTGTTTGGACTAGTCTTACATTATCAAAAATCAAATTGAAATAGAAGCCCAAAAAGCTTGCAAGAGGAGCAGAGGATCTGACCCCCAGAATATAAATCGTTTTAGCATTTAAAATACGCTCTACAATTTTATCAAAGCTTTCATAATCAATATCTTCCATGGTAAGCTTTATCTTTTCCATATCTGATTGCAACACACTTTTGAGAATATTAGACTCACTTATTCTGTTGGAAGTAACCTCAATTCTCTGCATAGCCGTAAGCTTACTTTTTATTAGCTCCTGCAATACCTTCTGGAGCTTGGGGTAGCCCTCATAGCCAAGCTCGATGGCAAATCTTACAACAGTCGATTCGCTCACACCAACAGTTTTCCCAAGCTTTGCAGCGGTCATAAATGCAGCCTTATCATAATGGTTAATGATGTAGCTGGCTATAAGCTTGTGTCCCTTGCTCATGTCGGGCAATCTATCCTGTATTCTCCTAATCATATTATGGCTGTTATTTCCCATTCTGACCTCCACATGACATATACATCACAATTCCAATCTTACATTTTTGTATGATAAAAATCAAGTAAGCAGCTTGAATCTGAAATGAAAAAGAGGAGATGCAATGCGTCCCCTCTTCTCATTCAAGCTACTTCATAAGTACTATCACATTTTCCATATAATAACCTTCTTAAACCGGATGAACCCTAATACTATAGTTTACCATTTTGCTATCAATTTTATATTTCTCTGCCTGCCGCAGTTTAAAGAAATTCTCGGCGACCTGTGGGAACAGAGCATATGAGAGAACATCCTCTTCCTGCTCAATGTACTCTCCAATCTGCTTTCTTATCTTATCAAGCTCCGGTTCAATCAAATCAGCAGGTCTACAGGTGATTTGCTCCTCATCTCCCAGTATCTGCTTTTTTATGTCCTCGGGGATAGGTGCAGGAGTCTTTCCGTATTCGCCCTTAACAAGAGCCTTGGATTCCTTAGGCACCATTTTATATCTTTCGCCGGTGATTACATTCATTACAGCCTGGGTGCCGACAATCTGGCTCGTAGGCGTTACCAGCGGTGGATATCCGAAATCAGCCCTCACCTTAGGCACTTCCTTCAATACCTCTTCAAGCTGATCTGACTTTCCTGCCTGCTTCAGCTGTGAAACAAGGTTTGAAAGCATACCGCCGGGAACCTGATAAATCAGCGTATTTACATCTACGCCCATAACCTTGGTATCAAGCAGCCCACTCTTCAAATAATTTTCTTTTATCGGCCTGAAATATTCAGCGATTTCAGTCAGCTTACCAAGCTCAAGTCCTGTATCATATTCAGTCCCCCTCAATGTGGCAACAAGGGGTTCAGTCGGAGGCTGGGACGTACCCATAGCCATTGGTGAAATAGCACAGTCCACAACATCGGCTCCCGCCTCTATTGCCTTTAAATATGCCATGGATGCGACACCGCTTGTATAATGAGTATGAACTTGAATAGGAACCTTGATATACTCCTTCAATGCCTTTACCAAATCATAAGCTGTATAGGGCAAAAGCAGCCCTGCCATATCCTTTATACAAATACTATCGGCGCCCATCTCCACCAATTTGCGAGCATCCTTAACAAAAAGCTCTAGATTGTGAACCGGACTAATCGTATAGCATACCGTACCCTGTGCGTGGCCGCCTTCCTTTTTACAGGCTTTTATAGATGCCTCAATATTTCTCACATCATTAAGAGCATCGAATATCCTTATAATATCAATTCCATTAGCTATAGATTTTTGCACAAAATATGTAACCACATCGTCGGCGTAATTCTTGTAGCCCAACAAATTCTGACCTCTGAGCAGCATTTGCAGCTTAGTCTTCTTTGCTTTGCTTCTGATCTTCCTCAATCTTTCCCAGGGATCCTCATTCATAAAACGCAAACATGAATCAAATGTCGCACCGCCCCAACATTCCAAAGAATTATAACCAATTTCGTCAAGCTTCTCAACGATAGGTAAAATATCGTCCGTGGACATCCTTGTTGCAATTAGGGATTGATGTGCATCTCTTAGAACCGTTTCTGTTATTTTGACTTTAGCCATTATAAAACCTCCTCAATCCAAAGATGCCAGCAAATCTCCCGCGTTAACGGAAGCGCCTCTGGAAACATTGATAGATGATACCACACCTTCAGAAGGAGCAACAATTTCATTTTCCATCTTCATTGCCTCAAGAATCACAAGCACACTACCTCTTTTAACTGCATCTCCAACATTTGCAACTACCTTCAAGATAGTACCCGGCATCGGGGCACTGACCTTGACAGAACCTGTTGCTCCACTGTTTACAGCCTTTTGCTCATCAGAAGGTGCCGGCGTAGGTGCCGTTACAGGTGCAGAAGCAGCTGCTACAGGTGCCTGAACAGGAGCACTTGCTGCCGGCGCAACAGGGGCAGCGTATACTGGAACCGATCCATCTCTAACCTCTTCTACCTCAACATCATACTGATTTCCATTTACATTTATTAAGAACTTCTTCATAGATAGTATCCTCCCACATATAATTTTAACCACCATTTATCAGTTTTATGAGCTCAAATCGCGGCTTAACCGCTCAATTCTTCCTGTAGTATTCCATACCGGTGATGATTGGGGTAGCTGTCTCATGGAACGCACTACAAGTCTGTAACCCGGCCTTGTTTCCATTGCGGCGATTGCTGCCGATATTGCAGCAATTATTTCTTCGTTAATGCTTACATTTTCATTTACAGCCATCTGTGCACCTCCATATTACAGCGGTATGTTGCCGTGTTTTTTAGCCGGTCTGTTCTCTCTTTTACCGGAAAGCATTTCAAGAGCATTTATCAGTCTGCTGCGAGTAGTAGCCGGATCGATTACATCGTCCACATACCCTCTGGCAGCCGCAACATAAGGGTTAGAGAACTTTTCCTTGTATTCATCAATTTTTTCTTCTCTGGCTGTGATGGCATCCTCTGCAGATGCAATTTCCTTGCGGAATATTATGTTAGCCGCACCATCAGGCCCCATAACAGCAATTTCAGCGCTTGGCCATGCAAAAACCATATCCGCACCAAGATGCTTGCTGTTCATTGCAATATAAGCTCCACCGTAAGCTTTTCTGACGATTACATTAATTTTCGGAACAGTCGCCTCTGAAAAAGCGTACAAGAGCTTTGCGCCATGTCTGATGACACCTGCATACTCCTGACCTGTTCCCGGAAGATATCCGGCCGTATCTGTAAATGATACAAGCGGAATATTGAATGAATCACAGAAACGAATGAATCTTGCAGCCTTATCAGCCGAATTGACATCCAATACTCCTGCCATAACCTGTGGTTGATTGGCAACAATCCCAACAGTTTTGCCGTTTAGCCTGCCAAATCCGATCACAATATTCTGTGCATAGTGCTTATGTACTTCAAGAAAATCACCGCTATCGAGTACGCTGGTGATAACATCCTTTATATCGTAGGGCTTATTAGCATTATCAGGAATCAATTCAAGCAGGCTCTCGTCGATTCTGTTCATATCATCGTTGGAAATAAGAGCCGGCCCGTCTGTCAGATTGTTGTCGGGAAGAAAACTGATAAGTCTTCTGATTTCCTTCAAGCATTCTTCTTCATTGCTGCTTCTAAAATGAGCAACTCCACTCTTTTCATTATGTACCTGTGCTCCGCCAAGGGTTTCGAAAGTAACATCCTCACCGGTCACCGATTTAATGACCTGTGGTCCTGTAATAAACATATAGCTTGTCTGATCTACCATAAAAATAAAATCAGTTATTGCAGGAGAATAAACCGCACCACCGGCACAAGGCCCCATAATAACAGAGATTTGAGGTATAACGCCTGAAGCCAGTGTGTTCCGATAAAATATATCGCCATATCCACTCAAAGCGTCAATACCTTCCTCGATTCTTGCCCCGCCGGAATCATTAATGCTTATGAACGGTGCACCGACCTTCATAGCCATGTCCATAACCTTTGTAATCTTACGGGCATGAGCCTCACCCAGAGAACCACCTATTACAGTAAAATCCTGTGATGACACGAAAACAGGCCTATCGTCTATTGTTCCGTATCCGGTAACAACGCCATCCCCAGGCACCTTTTTTTTCTGCATGTCAAAATCAATAGCTCTCGTTTCCACAAAAGCATCAACTTCAACAAAGGAATTACTGTCAAATAATTTTTCGAGCCTTTCTCGCGCTGTCATTTTTCCCGTTTCGTGCTGCCTGGCAATCCGATCAGCACCGCCCCCAGCTTCAACTGACTGTCTACGGGCATTGAGGTCATTAATCTTTTCAATAGTACCCATGCATCTTCCACCTCGTCTTATTATTTCTAAAGCAGATTACTATATATGTTTTGATTTATTACCTGGTACTAATTAATTGAGATTATATAATATTTTCTATCTTACTGCAACTTTTTATACTCATAAAAAAACCTTTAACCCGCTTCAGCATACACTGAATATGTTAAAGGTCTTGCTTTCACCCCGGAGTATAAAACCAGGCACATTATGGTGCCGGCTGTTGGCCTTATAACTTATAAGCTACTCCCCTTTAATTAGTTCAAGTTTACCATTCCATTTAATTTGCGTCAAGAACTAGATTTGGATTTATATTGATTTTTTTTAGTGTTTTTCTTGACCTTAACGGCTTGGTTTTTTAACTGAGCCAGCTCTTTCTTGCTAAGATAGCGCCATTTTCCTTCTCCAAGACCATCTATCCTGACAGAGCCTATAGCAACTCTTTTTAAATGCAGTACGGGGTGCCCCAATGATGCAAACATTTTTCTTACCTGCCGATTCTTGCCTTCATGTATAGTAATCTCAACGATGGAGTTTGTGCTTGAATCATCAATAATGCGAATCTTAGATGGGGCAGTGGTAAAGTCTTCAATTTGCATTCCACTCCTAACGCTGTTAAGATCCCTTTCATTTAGCCTGCCAATAATCTCAGCTTGATAAACTTTCTCAGTCTGATGCCTCGGGTGCATCATTTTATTAGCAAAATCGCCGTCGTTGGTCAGTATAATGAGTCCGGATGTATCATAATCAAGTCGGCCAACCGGATAGACTCTTTCCTTCACAGGCTCGATAAGGTCAATAACAGTTTTTCTCGAAAACTGATCCTTTGCGGTAGAAATGTATCCAACAGGCTTGTTGAGTAATATATATATCTTTTTTTTCGTAAGCTTAATCTCTTTACCGTCTGCTTTAATCTTTTCAGAACCACTGATTTTTGTACCGGGTGTCGTAACCACCCGTCCATCAACTTCTATTCTTCCTTGAGAAATAAGCTCCTCACACTTTCTTCTGGATGCCAGGCCTGCATCAGCGAGGAATTTCTGCAATCTGATCTCACCCATATTTATACCCCTTTTCTAAATCCTAAACCATTCTACTGTATATCGCCCTCCTTTTCAACGTCCTTCTTAATAGAAACCTTTTTCCTTAACATGCTCTCAATCCTGCACAAAACATCAGGAACCAGATCCAGTAATTTATCAACAGTGGAATTCATGTTAACGGGCAGTAACTTAATCTGTCCGTTTCCAACTACCATGAATGCCACAGGGCATATGCTAACCCCTGCACCGCTTCCTCCTGCGAAGGGAAACTCGCCCCCGCCAATCTGATCTTCACTAATATCAGAACTTGTGTTGTCGTTTTCACCTTCTACATTTACCGTATAGCTGTACTCTCCGCCGCCTGCTGCAAAACCAAAGGTCACTTTTGAAATGGGGATCATTACAGTACCATCCGGCGCCTGCACCGCATCACCTACGATAGTGTTTACATCGACCATTTCCTTAATGCTCTGCATTGCTGTTGTCATCAATGCTTCTATGGGATGCTGTTCAGCCACTTACTTCACCACCAATCATTTTTTTAGATTTCCTTGCTTTCATTTTTATGAAAAATTTCGTGAAATATATTTTTTTAAGCACAACAATAATATGAACTAATCTCACATGAAATATGCAGCTTGCCTCCACTTCAAAAACACTTTTATCAAAGCATGGCACTATTCTTATTTCTTTGCTGAAAACCCGTAAATATCTTGAAATCGTTGTCACAAGTATACCCGCCGCGGACCACAACAGCCCACAAATAAGTCCTGTCTGAGCCGCATCACCTGTGCCTTGCTTAAGACATATCTTTAGCTCGACATGTATTCTTTTCTTGTTCAAATACTGCCTGATATATTCAAATAGGGTTGCGTGATCCTTAAAGTAAGCTCTGACGCTCTTGTATTTGTCAAATATCTCCATCGGCTTTAATTTCTCAAGCTTTTCATGTCCCTCACGCATTTCCTTGCTCTGACATTTAACAAGCTTAAATCTAATTTTCCCTTTGTCAGCATCTACCAGAGGTATCTCGTATTCGTATCTAATAGTTTCTTGTTTGGTGTAAAACACAAACTTGACCCACTCATCCTGCTCATTTCGTATATACCTAACAGCGGCCTTTATTCTTAGTCCGTATAAAAGAAAAAGTATCAGTAGTAAAACAAAAAATATAGCTATTAAATGCATACACCACCTCATTACCAATACGTGGAATGCTCATAGCTATTATTTACATTTTTATTAAATTCATTCCTGTTGTTGTTCCTGAGGCATCTGCTCTTCTTCCTCAGATTTCCACTGCTGCTCCTCAGGCATCAAATCACCAAGCTCTATGATGGGCAAATCCTTAACAGACCTGAAGCCGAAGCTTCTCAAAAACTCTTCCGTCGTTTCGTAAATAATTGGCTTGCCCGGAGCATCTATACGACCCGCTTCTCTAATTAGATTTCTTTCAATCAATCTTGTAATTGAGCTGTCCGAATTAACGCCTCGTACCATTTCTATCTTTGCTCTTGTAACCGGCTGATTGTATGCAACAATTGACAATGTTTCAAAGGCAGCTTGTGATAAGGCTTGCTTCTGCCTTGGCTCCACTAGCTTCCTAATATATTCATAATGCTCCGGTCTTGTGCACAGCTGATAAGAACCGTCAAGCTCCCGCAGAATAATGCCTCTTTTAGAATTTTGAACGGCAACAATCATATTACTCAAAATGAGCCTCGTTGATTTTCTGTCCAACTCCAGTATCTGTGCAATCTTCTCAAGAGGTAGGGGATCTCCGGCAGCAAATAGCAGCTCTTCGATTATAGCCTCAATCTCTTTTATATCCATATGGTAATGTCCTTCTCTTTTATGATAAAGCTATTAAATAACGCTCCCAATCCTGCCTTGCTTATGCCAGGTTATCCAAGTGCTCCTGCTCATACTTCTTCTGCCCTGCGCTCACTTCAGCTCGCATTATGTATATCTCATCAAATGCTTTTCTCTGCTCCAGCTTAACCTTTTTCATCCTGGCCAACTCAAGAATTGCCATAAAGCCGGTTACTACATCAGTAGTTGACTTCAGCCTAAAAGAAAATAGTTCCGAGAACTTCAACCTGCTTTTTTTAAGTAGCTCTCTGATTATCTCACGCATCTTACTTTTCATCGACACCTTCTCATGCTGAATAATCCTGTTTATACCGCTTACATCAGGATTCATCTTTCTTTTGTTCGCCTCAAGCAATTCCATATAAATTCTATGCAGCTCAGCAGGAATCAACTCCAGTGTCTCATCTCTTTTAGTGATTGGAACAATCTCCGGCAGCTTATAGCAAACCCGTGCCCATTCCTCCTCCTGTTGTCTTAGAACGTTTGAGAATTCCTTGTATTTCCGATACTCAAGCAATCTTAAAACAAGCTCTTCGCGGGGATCTACTTCCTCCTGCTCCTCCAGCTTTCTGGAAGGAAGCAGCATTCTGGACTTTATATGCAAGAGTGTAGCTGTCATCAGCAAAAATTCGCTGGCAATCTCCATATCCATCTCCTGCATGGCAAATAAATACTCCATGTACTGATCGGTAATAGTATTTATGGGAATATCATATATACTGAACTGATTCTTTTCAATCAAATGGAAAAGCAGGTCATATGGGCCTTCAAAGTTCTCAATTTTAATTTTGCAGGCATTCGTCAGCGCACTTTCCAAGCCCGCACCCCCATCGTATCCTTTATTTCTTTTCTCCTACCAATCGATCTTCATCGCTTTTCTAACATCAACCATCGTCTTTTGTGCAATCTTTCTTGCCCGATTGTTACCGTTTTCAATTACTTCCCTGATATACTCGGGCTTTTCAAGTAATGATTGGCGTTTTTCGTATAAGGGCGTAAGCAACAAAGCCATCTTCGCAGCAAGGTTTTTCTTGCACTGAACACAGCCTATGCCGCCGCTTTTGCATAAAGACTCCGTCTCGTCCACGCCTTCCTCATTAAAAATCTTATGAAATGCGAAAACCGTACACACCTCCGGGTGACCGGGATCGTCCTTTTTTATTCTAGCCGGATCCGTGACCATTGTCATAACCTTTTTGCGTACAGTTTCCGGATCATCTG
>CAYOKA010000061.1:0-12277 GCA_964404395.1 uncultured Oscillospiraceae bacterium
ATACGAGTCTTTAAATAGCCTTGTTTTTCTCTAAGCATATCCATGCTATCCTGGGGTTCCCATTGAAAGGGCGTAAAGGGCTTGGGCACAAAGGATGACGTACTGATCGTCACCTCCAGCCGTCTATTTCTGCGTTCTTTTGGAACCTTGTAATACTCGTCCACTACCTTTTTGCCAAGAACTGCGATTCCTTCTATATCCTCCATCGTTTCAGAGGGTAACCCAATCATGAAATATAGCTTCACGCCATTCCAGCCGCCGTTGAAAGCAAGACCTACGGAATTGAGCAGATCTTCCTCGGTAACACCTTTATTTATCACATCTCTGAGCCTCTGCGTACCGGCTTCCGGGGCAAATGTCAGCCCACTTTTCCTCACCTGCTGGGCCTTTTCCATCAGTTCCAGAGAGAAAGAGTCAACCCGAAGGGAAGGTAAAGCAAGATTGACCTTCTTCGCTTCCATATCACTTAGCAGGCTGGAGGTCAGCTCCGGGAGGCTCGAATAATCGCTGGTGCTCAGCGAAATTAACGATATCTCCTCGTAGCCGGTGCTGTCCTGTAGCTTATTGGCCATTTCCTTAAGCCTTGTCGGTGTCCTCTCCCGTAACGGCCTATATACAAACCCTGCCTGGCAGAACCGACATCCCCTGGTGCATCCCCTAAACAGCTCCAGTGTAGTTCTGTCATGCACAATTGATAAATATGGTACCACCATTTTATCCGGATAATATACGGCGTCCAAATCGCTGATAATACGTTTTCTTATCTTAACCGGGTAGCTCTCTTTCAATGGCTCGAAAGCTTTTATGGTCCCATCCTCATTGTAAGAAAAGCTGTAAAACCCGGGCAAATAAATGCCTTCTATGCCAACTATTCTATTCAAAAACTCTTCACGGGGTGCTTTATCACACTTCCACTGCCTATAGGCATCCATCACCTCATTAATGATCTCTTCCCCTTCACCCATTATGAAAAAATCAACAAAATCCGCAAGTGGTTCCGGATTGTATGCACATGGCCCGCCGGCACATACAAAGGGCTGCCCTTCCTTCCTGTCCCCCCGAAGCAGCGGTATTCCGGCAAGATCCAGCATATTCAAAACATTGGTATAGCTCATCTCGTATTGCAGAGTAAACCCAACAAAATCAAAATTCCCAACCGGTTCACGGGATTCTAAGGAAAAGAGCGGGATGTTGTTCTCACGCATTTTCGCTTCCATATCAATCCAAGGCGCGAAAGCCCTCTCACAATAGGTATCCTCCCTCTCGTTAAGTAGCCCATATAAAATGCGCATACCCAGATGGGACATACCCACCTCGTAGGTATCAGGGAAACAGAAAGCAAACCTTATGTCAGCCTCCGCCGGATCTTTAACAACAGCGTTCAACTCGCCTCCTGTGTATCTGGCAGGCTTTTCAACGCTTTGAAGTAATTCGTCTCTTAATATAACTTGCAAATAAATTATCCTCCTCTATTTTCTTTTTCCTTTTTTTGATAACGCCATCTTAAAAAATACCCCATACTTGCAATAAGCCTCGCAGTTGTTGAAATTCCCATTGCTAAGAATATATTTGTCTGCCTATATATCCACAAACCGACCATTGGTGCAACAAAGCCTGTAATGTTGGTAAGTGTGTTGAATAATGAAATGTGTATAGTCTTATTGTCTTTCGGCAGTGTATCGAGCAGGTTCAAAAACAAGGTAAGGTTAAGGCCTGCAAGGGCTACTCCTGTAAATATATTAGCCATTACTAATACCGGAAAACTCATAAGTGTCACATAGGGCAAAGGAGATAATGCAATCCCGACTGCAGATACAAAAATTCCCAAGCCATTCCCCCTCTTATCAAGAAACTTGTTCCATAAAGAAAAGGAAAGGAACTGCGCGATTCCTGATGCAAAGCTCAATATAGCCAGCTGCAGCTCGTTCAGATGTACATAATCAGTATTATAGATGAAAAACATAGGCCAAGTCATCTGCCATGTAAAATGAAAAACAAAACCGCATATACATAGTATCACAAATGGTTTGTTTCTAATCATCGTCGCAAAGGTATCCATGCTTAAGACTCTGGATGGCTTTGCAGCTGCTGGTTCTTTTCCCTTAATGGTAGGATGCCTATCCGTGCGTCCCCTTACTCTGGAAAAGAAAAAAATTTGAACCAATGTTAAAGCAAAGCATAAACCATAGAAAATTTGGTACAGTACCAGCCTCTCACCATCAGATTCGGGGATATAGGTAAGCATAAGCCCCGTGCCCAGCACCGTAAGCAAACCAAAGAGCGAGCTGTATTTGCTTCTGACAGTATAGACTCTGCTGGCATAGGTCCCTTTGAAATTGTCGGCAAAATAAGACTGCCATGTAGTAAGATACAAAGACCCCGGTGCGTTCATGAAGCCTATCAGAATAACGTAAACAAATACCTTTGATTCATGGGGTATCTGAGGCACAAGAGAAATGGCCACATAAAAAACGCTAACTATTGAAAGCAATACAAGAATTGTGCGCTTTTTTTTGTTAATGCGTTCAATCAGCATGCCGAAGGGAATCAATATGAAAATGGCAACAAGGGGCGGCGCAGCATTTAATAAAGCAGTATGCAGGTCGTTGCCGCCCATTCGCTTTGCAAACATCTGTATAAATGGATTATACAGGTTAAAAACAGTTGTATAGACAATGCCCTCTAAAATAATGAACATTGCCGCCAAATCTCTATTCCTAAGACGTTTCATTTTCCAGTGTCATCCTGATACAATCTCTTATATTAAACAATCATATTGTACCATATTTTTTGCCCGTTGCATTCTTTCGCTTTTGATGTTAGAATTATAAGCGCAAATTCTAACACATCGGGGTGTAGCGCAGATGGTAGCGTGCTTGGTTCGGGACCAAGAGGCCGTGGGTTCAAATCCCGCCACTCCGACCAAAAACGGCTGAACTTCGCATTTATTGCGGGGTTTCAGCTGTTTAAATTTTGCAGGTTTCCATCACTTATGTCTCCTGAACATGGTGGATTTTTTACTATTTGTAGTCAAAATATTATGATTTATTTATATTCTGTCATGGACCGAACTCCCATTGTACACTTTTTTACCCAAACAGTTAAAATTCTTACCGGGTTCTTCCATTGATGTTGTCTTCCATTTCCCATTTGTGATATACATATTAAAGAAGACATATCTTCAAAAAATTGTATTATGGGAGGAAGACGAGTATGAAAAAAACCATTATTATTCTTCTTGTTGTGGCATTGGCATTTGGACTGTGCGCATGTAATGCAAAAGCGCCGGCAGGGTCCAACAAATCAGCAAGTGGTCCCATTAAGGTTGGTATTGTTAACAATCCGCCGTCCGAGTCCGGATATCGTGCAGCGAATGTAGCGGACTTTGAAAAAGTCTTCACAGAAGAAGCCGGATACAAGGTTTCAACCTTCTACAGCCTGAAGAACGATGAGCAGTTGAACGCAGCTCAGCAGTTTGTCACCGAAGGTGTAGACTATCTTCTAATTTCAGCAGCAGCTACAGATGGCTGGGATACTGTACTTAAGAGTGCCAAAGAAGCCGGTATCAAAGTATTCCTCTTTGACCGTATGATGAATGTTGATGAAAGTCTGTATGAAGCCGCTGTAGTTTCCGACATGGCTAATCAAGGCACAACAGCAGTAAATTGGCTGAAGGATCAGAAGTTACCTGAGTATAACGTTATTCACATTCAGGGAGCAATGGGTTCCGATGCGCAAATCGGTCGTACAGATGCGTTGGATGCTGAATTTGCAGCAGGCACCATGAACAAGGTTGTTCAGCAGACTGCTACTTGGGATGAAGCTACTGCAAAGCAGATTGTTGAATCAGTAATCAACTCCAAGGATAAGTTCAATGTTATCTATGCGGAAAATGACGGTATGGCAAAAGGCGCTGTTGCAGCGTTGGATGAAGCCGGTATCACTCATGGCGTTGGCAAGGACGTTGTTGTAATGGGCTTCGACTGTAACAAGTGGGCACTTAGAGAACTGCTTGCAGGTAATTGGAACTATGACGGACAGTGCAGCCCCTTCCAGGCCGCTGTAATCGAAGGGATGATACAAAAACTGAAAGCCGGCGAAACACTTACTCAAAAGAAGGTTATTTCTGAAGAGAAGGGTTTTGACGCAAAGACTATCACCCAGGAAGACATTGATACATATGGTCTTGGCGACTAACCTGTAAGAATTTGTTGGGCATCGAGCCCACAGAAAGTATGTGCGATGCGGCGTATGCGGAGATTTTCCCCATACGTACGCACCGCCATCTTTATGAAACCTCCAATATGTAAAGGACGGGTACCTATGCAGAACGATATCATTTTATCCATGCGGAAAATATGCAAATCATTTCCTGGTGTACGCGCCTTGCAAAATGTGGATTTCACTCTGCGCAAAGGCGAAATTCACGCCCTGATGGGTGAGAATGGAGCCGGAAAGTCAACCTTGATTAAAGTTTTGACAGGCGTATTTCCAAAAGACTCAGGACAAATCCATATGGCGGGCATAAACAAGGAGCTTCTGGTAAAATCGCCCCAGGATGCTCAAAAATTAGGCATCAGTACAGTTTATCAGGAGATAACTCTTTGTCCTAATCTTACAGTTGCTGAAAACATGTTTATCGGACGGGGAAATTACCGTTTCGTAAATTGGCGCTCTATGGAAAAGAGAACGACGGAGATACTTACCAAGCTTAAAATCCCGGCGAGAGCCAATCAGCAGCTTTCCTCCTGCTCGCTTGCTGTTCAGCAAATGGTTGCCATTGCACGCTCCGTAGACATGGACTGCAAAGTACTTATACTGGACGAACCAACCTCCTCTCTGGATGAAGGCGAGGTAGCAAAGCTTTTTTCTCTTATGCGTGATCTGAAGTCCCGTGGTGTCGGCATAATCTTTATAACGCATTATCTTGATCAAACTTATGAGATATGCGACAGGATTACTGTTTTGCGTAATGGTGAGTTTGTAGGTGAATACGAAATAAAGGATTTACCGCGCGTACAGCTTATTTCAAAGATGCTGGGCAAGGAGCTTAATGATATTTCAGAAATCAAAAACACCAAGGCTTTTGAAGCCGGGGCTGATGCTACGCCTGTTTACGAGTCATTTGGATTATCAAGCGTTGAGTGTAGGAAAGGGTTTGATTTCAAAATTTACGAGTGCGAAGTAAACGGTTTTACCGGACTTCTCGGCTCTGGCCGAAGCGAAAGTGTTCGGGCCATATTTGGCGCTGATAAAGTTACCGGCGGCAGGGTACTGCTAAATGGTAAGGACGTGAAAATAAAGAAACCCAAGGACGCAATGAAGCAAGGTATAGGTTACCTGCCTGAGGATAGAAAACAGGACGGTATCATTGAGGATTTGACCGTGCGTGAAAATATAATACTTGCCCTGCAGGTAATGAAGGGCTTTTTCCGGCCGTTTTCCAGAAACGAAGCAGAAGCCTTTGCAGATGAATATATCAAATTATTAGGAATAAAAACACCTACATCAGACACGCCTATAAGACAGCTCTCGGGAGGTAATCAACAAAAAGTAATACTAGCGCGCTGGCTACTCACAAATCCGAAGTATCTTATCCTGGACGAACCAACTCGCGGCATTGACGTCGGTACAAAGGTAGAAATACAAAAACTTGTACTAAAACTTGCCGAAGATGGTGTCAGCGTCACGTTTATTTCATCAGAAATTGAGGAGATGCTTCGCACCTGTTCTCGGCTCATCGTTATGCGGGATCGTAATATAGTTGGTGAATTGAGGGGCGAGGACATGACACAGGCTAATGTTATGCATACGATCGCAGGGGAGGCAGCTCAAAATGGCTAAGAGTTTAAATAAATTCAAAAGTTCTCAATTGATTGTTCCATTGTTTGCACTTTTTTTGCTGATAATTTTTAATTTATTCAGGGATATTGAGTTTTTTTCAATATCTGTTATAAAGAACAATGATGGAAACACCGTTCTTTCCGGGAATTTGATCAGTATAATAAATGGCGCATCAGAGCTTGCTATTTTGGCAATTGGCATGACGCTGGTAACAGCATCGTCGAGAGGACAGGATATCAGCGTTGGCGCAGCGGCAGCAATAGCGGGCAGCATTTTTGTCAGTGTGCTTCGCGGAAATCAAATAACATTGCCGGTTATTCTTCTAGCCTTTTCAGCAAGCTGTATCATTGCAATTATTTTCGGCGCATTCAACGGCACGTTGGTTGCAGCATTCAAGATTCAGCCAATGATTGCGACATTGATATTACTCTCTGCCGGACGTTCCATAGCTTACTGGATAAACGGCGGAGCAACACCTACAGTTTCAAGCCCACTGTTAACTGCAATCGGAGGTTTCATTCCGGGCATCCCGATACCCACACCCATTCTCATTACGATAGTATTCGGAGTGTTGATCTGGCTTGTTTTGAAATTCACCAACCTCGGGTTATACACACAGGCGGTTGGAGTCAACGAAAAATCCGCACGCCTGAACGGAATCAACACTGCATTGGTAAAGCTTTTATCATTTATGATACTGGGCATTTGCGTTGCTATTTCCGGCTGTATCAACGTTTGCAGAATTGGACTTATCAACCACGAAACCATCCTCTTGGATATAGAAATGGATGCTATTTTGGCAGTCGCTATCGGTGGCAATTCTCTGGGAGGCGGTAAATTCAACCTGGCAGGTTCAGTGATTGGGGCATTCATAATTCAGGCGCTGACTGTTACGCTTTATGCCATGAAGGTTCCTTCAACTGCGGTAAAAGCCTATAAGGCAGTTGTTATTATAGCCATCGTTGTAATCAGTTCGCCAATCGTAAAGGAATATGCCCTTCAGCTGCGCGACAGGTTGTTTAAAAAACAGGCAAAAACATCTGAGAATTGCGAGAAAAATGGAGAATTAACAATATGACAAATAAAAGAGGCTTATTTACCCGGATTATCGGGGAAAAAAATAGGGAACCCATATCCAATACAAGTTTTCTGTTGAGAATAACGATTGGCACCTTCTTCGGCATGTACTTACTGGCCATGCTTGCCTGGGGTGGCGGGTTTTTGAACCCTCAGCAGTTCCTTGATCTCTTCAATAACAATGCGTTTTTGATCGTGCTTGCCTGCGGGCTGACTCTAGTTATGATAACAGGAGGTATTGATATTTCAGGGGGAGGCATAACCGCTCTTATTACCATGGTCTGTATAGTTGTTCTGGACGACCATAGCGGCAGCATAATCGGTTCCCTGGCTTTAGCTTTGGGTATAGGTCTGGCGTTCGGATTTATCCATGGTGTATTGATAGCATATTTGAACATACAGCCCTTTATCGTTACTTTAGCGGGTATGTTCTTTGCAAAAGGCATGATAACAATAGTCAGCGCTATTCCACGCACAGCGACACATGAAGCCTTCCTTGCCCTTAAGCAGTTCCGTTTCGAAATTCCCGGTATCGGTTACTATGGAAAGGCAGGTAATTTTATCCCGGTGAAAATTGAGCTCGGCGTAATAATTGCTATAGCTATAGTACTAATTATAGCGGTAATTCTGAAGTGGACGCGATTCGGGCGCAACCTTTACGCAGTGGGCGGTAACAGACAGAGTGCGCTAATGCTCGGCATCAATGTGAAGCGTACAGTATTCTTTGCATATTTGTTGGCCGGGTTGCTATCAGGAATTGCCGGTTACGTCTATCTTCTGCATACAGGAGCCGGAGACGCTGCCAATGCTACCGCTGCGGAAATTCAGGCGATTGCATCTGCTATTATCGGCGGTACGTTATTAACCGGGGGAGTTGGAAGTGTAATTGGCTCGCTTTTCGGGGTGCTTATTTTAAAGACAATGACCAGTATTGTTGTAACTTCAGGGCTTAGAGAGCCATATTGGCAGAGCATTACCACCGGGCTTATGCTTTGCTTCTTTATATTGGTTCAGAGCGTTGTTCTTGCACTTCGTGAAAAAGGAAGCTTTAAGCTTTGGATAGGGATAAAGAGCAAATCATCCGATATAGATAATATAACTTAATATACAGTATGATTTGTTAGTCTGCATAACATAATCATGTAAATTGTCCGAAAGAAGGTGATTTATGATGACAGTATTCGAAGTACTATCGGATTTTTTTAATAGAAGGACAATTCGATTAAAGCTTATATCTGTGTTTGCCATTCCAATCGTTCTTCTTATGGTTCTGGGCATAATATCCTACTTAAGTGCATCAAACGCCGTACGCAGTGTTGCGCAGCAATCGGCCGTTGCGACAATGGAGAACGGCGGTAAATATTTAGACGTCGTTTACTCGTCTATTGATGACCTCAGCAAACAACTGCTTGTTAAAAATGATATACGTGATTATCTATCTGGTACTTCAGACAGTAATGACCCGGCTGCAGCAGCTGAGCTGTACAGGAATTTGTCAAATGACTTATTGAATGTTTCATCATCCAACAAGTATGTTTCAAGCATTTATCTGATAGGCGACGGTGATAAATCCGTACTGCCTTCAGGCTCAAAAACGCCTGCGGATTTTAGCATCGACTCCTTAAAGGATTTGGATTTATATAAAGAAATTGAAAAATTAAAAGGGAGAACCGTCTGGCTCGGTTCCCATAAAGAGCTTGACGACAAGCTGGGTATTACCGGAAAAAGCAACTCGGTTACTGCGATAAAGGAAATAATAAGCACTACAACCGGAGATTTGATAGGCATATTGATAATTGACCTTAAAATGAGTATGGTACAGGAATTGCTCGATGGCATGAATCTCGGCAGCGGAGGGGAAGTACACCTGATAAGCCCCGATAAAACCGATTTTGCAAGCGACGGTGCTGATAATGCCAGTGATTTAGTTGCGGATCAGGTTTTTTATTCTGATATTGCATCAAATCAAGATGTAAACGGTTCTTCGGAAGTAAATTACAAAGGCAAATCCTGCCTTATGACCTATTCCAAGATAGGAAATTCCGGATATATTATTATCGGTTTGATGCCTACCTCCGAATTGAATGCTTCCGCAAAACAGATCATACTCACAACTGTTGTTTTCATCATTCTTGCCGTCATAATTTCCTCGGGAATCGGCATACTAATGGCAAACAGTATGAGCAGGACCATAAACAGGATTATTAGGGCATCAGGACAGGCTGCTTCCGGCGATCTCACCGTAAACCTGTCTTCCGGACGGCAGGATGAATTAGGTGATCTTACAAAGAGCATTAATTCGATGATTTCAAGTATGGGAGGTCTGATTGAACAAACATCGGGCATTGTTAATAATGTTAGGGAGAATATTCTCATATCATCGGACAATTTGTCTGAATTATCGGGGAAAATTGTAGAAGTATCAGCCACCACCCAGGAAATGTCCGGAGTGGCCGAGGAAACGGCGGCTTCTACCGAAGAGATGAATGCTTCGTCGGCTGAGATTGAAAGCTCGGTACGGTCAATTGCTGAAAAAGCGCAGAACGGTTCGGTCGTAGTCGCCGAGATAAGCAAACGCGCTCAGGACTTGAAAGAAAATGCCATTGCTTCTAAAAACGCAGCTCATGGCATTCGTAACGATGTGGATTCAGAAATGCGAAAGGCATTGGCCCAATCCAAAGCGGTTGATAACATAAGTGTTCTGACTCAGACCATACTTCAGATAGCCGATAAGACAAACCTGCTTTCGCTGAACGCTTCAATTGAAGCCGCCAGAGCCGGAGAGGCGGGTAAAGGGTTTGCGGTCGTAGCCGATGAAATACGAAAGCTTGCAGAGCACTCAAAGAATACCGTTACTAAGATCCATGATGTCACTACGGAGGTCATAACATCAGTTGAAAACCTCGCTTCATGCTCGGAGAAAACTTTAGATTTCATTGACACAAAGGTTATCAACGATTATGAAACGATGGTGGGTATTGGGGAGCAGTATTATAGCGATGCGGCGTCGATTCAGGATCTTGTTACAGATTTTTCTGCAACTTCAGAGGAGTTACTTACATCAATTCAGAATATGGTCAAAGCCATAAATGAAGTCGCTATCTCCAACAGCGAGGAGGTTCAGGGAATCCAGAATATTTCTCAGAAAGCTTTGGACGTAATGGAAAGGGCATCCAAGGTCTCTGAATTGATGAAAGAAACAAGGCAAAGCTCCGAGAGTCTGGCAGAGAGTGTTTCAAGGTTTAAAATATAAGGTGTCGAGAAATACCGTCTGCTGTAATAATGCCGGCTTTTGTTCGGTTCACAACGGCTTGACATAACGTGAAAAAAAGCATATATTATAGATAAAAATAGAGAATAATAGCTTAGTGATAGAGGTGCGAAAAGAAAGAGTACCTTGCTGTTTTTGGAAGTGCTGCTACAGCAATGGAAAGGGCTTTTCGCCGAAGGGTCATATCCTTGCCTGAGGATTCGATTACCTGGGTCGTCGGATAATATCCGCCGGACTGCCGCAAATGCGGAGCGCTGTCATTGCCACGATAGAATTTTCGTAGCCATGGACGCTTTGCCGTACATGGCTATTATATTGTTTCGGGATTATCTTAAATAAATAGGGGGAACTCAAAATGAAAAAGTTTTTTGGTGCTGTACTTGTTTGTGTTCTTGTATGTGCAATGGTTCTGTCTCTGACCGCTTGCGGCAGCAAATCCGGTGCAGGGAAAAATTCCGTTTTGAAAACCGGCATCCTGCGTGTAGGTATGGAATGTGCATATGCTCCGTACAACTGGACTCAGGCTGATGCTTCCAACGGTGGTGTACAAATTCTCAACAGCAGCGATTATGCTTATGGCTATGATGTAATTATGGCCAAGAAAATATGTGAAGCGAATGGTTGGACGCTTCAAGTTCATAAGCTGGACTGGGATTCCATTCCAATTGCTGTTCAATCCGGTGAGATTGACGCTGGTATCTGCGGTCAATCCATAACTGCGGAGCGCATGGAATCGGTTGATTTCTCCGCCCCCTATTACTATGCCTCTTTGGTGACGCTGGTAAAGGCAGATGGAAAGTATGCAGATGCAACCGGTATTTCAGGTTTTGAAGGAGCAACCTGCACTTCACAGCTCAACACAGTTTGGTATGACGTATGTCTGCCACAGATTAAAGATGCAAACATCCTTCCGGCGCAGGAAACCGCACCGGCAATGCTGGTTGCACTTGCATCAGGTGCTGTGGATCTGGTCTGTACTGATTACCCGACGGCACTGGCAGCTATTACCGCATACCCCGACCTGAAGCTTATGGATTTTACAGATACTGAAGATAACTACAATGTATCCGAAGAGGAAATCAACATCGGCATAAGCTGCATGAAGGGCAATAGCGAGCTGGTTAATAAGATCAATGGTGTATTGGCAACAATGACCAAGGAAGATTATGAAGCAATGATGAAGGATGCGATTGCCGTACAGCCCTTGTCGCAATAAGATATAATTCAAAATGAGAGCGGATATATGTTCCGCTCTTATTTTGCTACGCTAGATCGCAAAATGCTAAACATAGCGGGAGATATGCTCCAGAAAGGGGTATTTTTACTATGACAAGCAGTCTGCCAACCGATTTTTTGGGACGAATCATTTTTTTGATTACAAATTACGCCAGCTCATTTTTACGCGGCGCAGGTGCTACGATTGCTATTGCAATTGTCGGTACAGTGATTGGCTGCTTGATTGGCTTTGTTGTCGGTATTATACAGACCATTCCATTTAATGCGAATGATTCGAAGGTAAGGATTTTTCTTCTAAAAGTTGTGAATGTGATTTTGAAAATCTATGTTGAAGTATTCCGTGGAACACCGATGATTGTGCAGGCAATGTTTATTTATTATGGTGCGCTGATGTACCTGCAAATAAGTATGGGTATGTGGCTTGCTGCTTTCTTTATTGTATCGATCAATACCGGTGCTTATATGGCAGAAACCGTACGCGGAGGTATCCTTTCAATTGATCTGGGACAGACCGAGGGTGCAAAAGCAATTGGTATGAATCATTTTCAGACCATGCTGTATGTAGTTTTCCCACAGACCCTGCGTAACATTATTCCACAAATCGGCAATAATCTGATTATCAATATCAAGGACTCCTCGGTGCTGAGCGTCATCGGTACGGTTGAACTGTTTTACGCTGCAAAGCAGACGGCGGGAGCCTACTACTGGTATTTTGAAAGTATGACCGTTGCAATGCTTGTTTATCTGGCAATGACCTTGATTACTTCATTCTTGCTTCGCAAGTGGGAGAAAACGCTGGACGGCTCCGCAAGCTTTGATCTGGCAACCACTGACACCTTAGCGCATACC
>CAYOKA010000062.1:0-12216 GCA_964404395.1 uncultured Oscillospiraceae bacterium
TTATTATCAAAAAACTTATTAATTGTGATAATCATTTCATTATCCAGCGACTCCAGGGAACCTTCTTTGAAAACCTCCCGCAAAAAGAGCTTACACATCGTCGTTGGCAGCTGGTAAATCAGCCTGCCGATGCCAAGATTATTGTAATCAATAATTAATTTGTCATTTTCGAAAATGCTTCCTATATGCAGAGCTGTCTGTGCTTCTTTAAAGGAGCGTCCAATTTCCCTTACATTACTGACGATAGAACCAATACCTATCCATGCCTTTACCATAATCTCCGTATTCAGCGTGTCTATGATGGCTTTGGCCGTCCTGTCAACCTCTTTGAAATCATCTTCATTTCTTAATTCCATAACAAATACAGTGCTCTCGTCATCCAGCGCAATGACAAAATCTCGCGTTTTCCTCGCAAAGAGGCTTTGGATGACCTCGTAGGCTTCCACATCTTTGGCCTTCTCGGTCTTTATGAGAAACACAACCCTGCTTACATCAAAGGAAATATGTAGCTCCCTCGCTTTGAGCTGTATGTCACCGGGTAGGATATTATCGGTAATAATATTTTTAAAAAAATTGCTTTTATCAAACTTTTCTTCGTAATAATGTCGTATATTTGCTACATTTACGGCCAACATTGAAAGAAGCTGCTTGCTCTTTTCGCCCTCCATATCAATAAATACAATAAATTCGAGCCTGCCTTTCAGATAAATCTTCTGAAACAGCTGTCCTCCTACTTGGCAAAAAATCTGCTTACTTCTTAAAACCTCAGCAACCGCACTATGAGTACTTCCTGTTAAGGGCTCGTCAGAGCATCCAAGTATCAGGCCTTTCCCATCCATGACTCCAAAATTACCGTCCAAAAAATCTGCTATTTGGTTTACTAGACCTTGAAATGGCTTCACATTTGCTCCTCCCGCCGGTTGATAATTTCATGCAGACCCTCATAGCAACCATTATACTATAATACTAAAAAATATAAAAGAAAAAATCCCGGGAAGTCAATCTTCCCGAGATCTCTAAGTCGCTTTTTGTCAGTTAACAATCGTCTTTTCGGTATCTTTATCGAAAAGGTGAATTCTGTTGGTATCAAGTGCAATTTTTATAGTATCACCCGATCTGGTTTTTGTTCTGGCATCAACCCTTGCTGTGAAGCTCACGTCATCGATGTACATGTACAGCAGTGTCTCTGAGCCAAGCATTTCAACAACTTCAACATTCGCTGAAACTATGCTGTCAGGCATGGATTGTAAGTAGGACTCATCATCATGCATGCACTCAGGTCTTATACCCATTACTACTTCCTTGCCAACATAATCTGTTCCTTCAATCTTCTTGGCCTTTGATTCAGGAAGCTTTATCTCATTTTCGCCGAACTTCAAGAAATAATCCTCGTCCCGCTTATTAATCGTAACATTGATGAAGTTCATCTGCGGACTTCCAATAAAGCCTGCAACAAACATGTTTACCGGTTTGTCATAAAGTGCAGTTGGAGAGTCTACCTGCTGAATAAAACCATCCTTCATAACAACAATTCTGGTACCCATGGTGAGGGCTTCTGTCTGGTCATGAGTAACGTAAATGAAGGTTGTGTTAAGCTTCTGATGCAGCTTGGTGATTTCCAGTCTCATCTGAACCCTCAGTTTTGCGTCAAGGTTGGAAAGCGGCTCGTCCATAAGGAAAACCTTAGGATTACGAACGATAGCACGACCAAGAGCAACTCTCTGTCTCTGACCACCTGAAAGAGCCTTTGGCTTTCTGTCAAGCAGATGCTCGATTTCAAGAATTTTTGCTGCTTCGTGAACTCTTCTCTTTATTTCGTCCTTTGGGGTCTTCCTCAGCTTCAGACCAAATGCCATGTTGTCAAACACCGTCATGTGCGGATACAAAGCATAGTTCTGGAAAACCATTGCGATGTCTCTGTCTTTTGGTTGAACATCATTAACGAGTCTGTCATCAATATAAATCTCACCCTCAGTAATCTCTTCAAGACCCGCAACCATTCTTAATGTAGTCGTTTTGCCGCAACCCGATGGTCCGACAAGGATAATAAATTCTTTATCCTCAATGTCTAGATTAAAGTCACTTACTGCAGTAACGCCACCTTCAAATCTTTTGTAAATGTTCTTAAGCTTTACACTTGCCATCTTTTCCCCTCCCATACAGATATGGTTTATAATGCTTCTATTAGTAATATAACATGTTGAAGTTTTTTCAACTAGTACACTTATTAACAAAATTGAAAAAACTGTTTTAGTAACTTTGCATAATGTACTTTTTATAATTCGTTGAATTTTTATACATTTTCATGTATAATTATAAGACATTATATGATAGAATAAAGCCATATTCACTACTGAAATGTGCCAAATGCTGTGATATGATATAGCCAGTATTATGCGTGCAAATCAGTGCATAATTGCTAGGGGTGAGTAATACCCAAAGTATAGGAAAGGGTGTCTATATGTTAAAAAGGGTTTTTGTAGACGGCAGAGAAGGGACCACGGGACTGCAGATTGATGAGCGCCTGTATGGACGCACAGACATTGAGATGATATATATAGATCCGGAAAAAAGGAAGGATATTAGTGAAAGAAGAAAGCTAATAAATGAAGCGGATATAGTGTTCCTATGCCTACCTGACGATGCGGCAAGGGAATCTGTTTCGCTTGTAGAAAACAGCAGGACTCGAATCATTGATGCCAGTACTGCTCACAGAACAAATGACGCTTGGGCCTACGGATTCCCGGAATTGAGCCGTAAGCACAGAGAAAAAATACAGAGTTCTTCCAGGGTTTCGGTGCCCGGCTGCTACGCCTCAGGATTTAATGCACTCATGTTTCCATTAGTTAATGAAGGAATCGTGCCGAAGGATTATCCTGTTACCTGCCATGCCGTATCAGGCTATAGCGGCGGCGGAAAGAAAAGGATCGCCGAGTATGCTGCGAATCCAACGGATGAGTCCATAAAAAGCTCAAGATTTTATGCATTGACTCTGCAGCACAAGCATATACCGGAGATGCAGAAGGTTTCAGGACTTTCGCAGGCACCCCTGTTCACGCCAATAATAGGTGCCAATTACAAAGGCATGATAGTAGCAATACCTCTTTACACACGGCTTCTGGCCAAGAAAAGTAGTGTAGCCTCTATAGCCGGTTTTTTTGAATCCTGGTACAAGGGTCAAGCTTTCATTAAAGTATTCCCCTTCAATTCGGAGGGTGGCTTAGATAACGGTTTTCTCAGCGCAACGGGCTGTAACGATACAAACATGCTTGAAATCCATGTTTGCGGCAATGATGACCACATACTGCTGACGGCAAGGCTGGATAACTTGGGCAAGGGTGCCTCAGGTGCCGCTGTTCAGTGTATGAACATCATGCTTGGACTTGATGAATCTATTGGATTGGAGTGATTTTAATTGATGGAAGAGATCATTAGAAAGGCGGAAATACTGATAGAAGCGCTGCCATATATACAGAAACTGCATGGTGCAACCGTTGTTATAAAATACGGCGGTAATGCAATGATTAACGAGGATTTAAAAAATGGAGTAATTGAAGACATTACGCTGCTTAAGTTTATAGGACTCAATCCCGTTATAGTACATGGCGGAGGTCCCGACATTAGCAGAACGCTGGACAAGCTTGATATTAAAAGCAAATTTGTGAACGGTCTGCGAGTGACAGACAAAGAAACTATTGAAATTGCACAGATGGTTCTGGTCGGGAAGACAAACAAGGAGATTGTTTCCATGGTGAACAAAAGAGGCGGAAAAGCAATCGGCCTTTGCGGCGTAGACGGAAACTTGATTGAATGCGAGCAATACAAGCCTATCGTCGACGGCCGGGAAAAAGATATTGGCTATGTTGGAAAGATTACAAAAATAAACTCAAAATTACTGGAGTTCATCTCAGCCGATGAATACATACCGGTTATTGCCCCCATTGGTGTGGGAAAGAACGGGCAAAGCTACAATATCAATGCAGATACAGTAGCGGGAGAGGTTGCTACAGCCTTGAAGGCTGAAAAGCTCATGCTTCTGACAGATGTAGAGGGAGTCAAAATGTCCATAGATAGTGGAAATGTACTTTCGGCATTAACGGCTGATGAAGTGCATGACCTGATCGCCAAAAATATCATCACCGGCGGAATGATTCCGAAGGTGCTTGGCTGCCTGGATGCACTGGACAAAGGCGTGGGCAGGACGCATATAATGGACGGTAGAATACCCCACTGCATACTACTGGAGATTTTCACCAATAAGGGCATCGGCACCATGATCATGCGAGAAAAGGTGCTATACCATAAGAGCGAAGTGCTGTGATTCTTTAAGCACCTTCAGCACCAAACTTGATAGAAATGTCTGATTAAGTAGTGACGGCAACTATCCGATATACATTTTGTGGATAATAATATTGCGGAGGTGGTATTTATGAACGCCTCGATAGTGCCCCACATTCTAAAAGAGGGCATGATGGTCGGGGTCAAGGCCGGTTTGGACGCTCAATGGCATGCGAGCGTTTTATGTGAGGTTGCCGACTGTTCAATACGAGTCCCCTACCTGGAAAGCCTAATGAAGGATGCTGAACCGGGCTCCCCTATATATGTGAAATATTCCAACGATTACTTCGTCTATTGTTTCAGCGGGAAGGTAAAAACCGTTGATGCCGATTTACCTAAGAGCATCTACGCAAAACTCGACTACGCAGAAGAAATGATTAATACCCGCCTCTTCCCTCGCTATGATGTAGAATTAAAAGCTACTCTCAGGCCCATCTGGGACGACGAAACTTTTGAATGCACTGTGACGGATCTATCATACGGCGGTGCAGCCTTTGTCTGCGAGCACAAATTTGATGGCAATGAGAGTATTGAAATGAATCTGTACCTACCCGATGATGTCTGCATTAGAATTACAGGCAAGGTAATAAGGCGAAGAAGCACCGGCAGTAATCAAATCTGTCATGCCGCCCAGTTTATAGAGTGTGACAGCATAAGCAACAGGCACCTTTCGGCATATTTTTCGCATCTGGAGAATGAAGCTTCCAAAATGTACGCACAATATTTGAATGAATACAAGAACAAATACAATAAATAAATCCCGAATACAATAAATAAGTTGTTGCATTTTTATACATTTCAATGTATAATTATGAATACTATAATAAAAGACTGGAGTCTTTAATTTAAAGGAGCTGGTGATATGAACCTGACCAAAACTATGGAGATGGATTCCAATCATTATATGAATACCTTCGGTAAAAGAACGCCGGTGTGTTTTGAATACGGTAAGGGAATGAAGCTGTACGACACAGAGGGTCGCGAATACTACGACTTTCTGGCCGGAATAGCGGTTAGTGCCCTCGGGCACAGCCATCCCGCTCTCGTGGAGGCTATTAAGTCCCAGGCAGAGAAATTCATACACTGCACAAACCTATACTATATAGAATCCCAGACTAAGCTTGCTAAGCTACTGGTAGATAATTCATGTGCGGATCGTGTTTTCTTCGCAAACAGCGGTGCCGAAGCAAATGAGGGTGCATTCAAGCTGGCAAAAATCTATTTTAAGAAGAATGGCATGCCTGAGAAGTACGGTATTATAACTCTGAAAAAATCCTTCCACGGAAGAACTCTTACGACAGTCGCAGCCACAGGACAGGAAAAATATCAGAAACCTTATGAGCCTCTCATGCCGGGCTTCAAGCATGTACCTCTCAATGACATCGACGCACTAAAGGCTGCTGTGGATGATGAAACCTGCGCAATAATGATGGAGCCCATACAGGGTGAAAGTGGCGTCTATCCTGCTGATATAGAGTACGTCAGGGCAGTCAGGAAGCTTTGTGACGAAAAGGGGCTGCTGCTGATGTTTGACGAGATACAAACAGGGATAGGCAGAACAGGAAAACTGTTCGGCTATGAACATTTTGGGGTTGAGCCCGATATCTTTACCCTTGCAAAGGCACTGGCCGGTGGGGTTCCTATCGGCGCACTATGTGCAAAGGAGCATGTCGCATCTGCCTTCGAGCCGGGCGATCACGGCACTACCTTTGGGGGCAATCCCCTGGCATGCTCGGCCGGACTTGCCGTTCTGAACACCATCATGGATGATAATCTGTGTGAAAATGCAAGAGAAATGGGACTCTACTTTAGAAGTAGCCTGGATAAAATATCGAAGAAGCTCAATGCTATATCTGAAATACGCAGCGTAGGGCTAATGATTGGCATTCAGCTGTCTGACGACAAGGCCGTGGAGATTAAGAATAAGCTATTTGAAAAAGGCTTCCTTGTGGGAAGCATCGGAAGTAATATCATCCGCGTACTCCCCCCGCTAATCGTAACAAGAGCCGATATCGATCTTTTTTCCGCAGCTTTTGAGGAAGTGCTTGTGAGCAAGGAGTGCAAAATATGAAGTCAGTCTTAGTACTTGAAGATGGAACCTACTTCCCCGGCAAAGGCTTCGGCCAAAAGGGCGAGGTTGTCGGCCAAGTAGTCTTTAATACCTGCATGACAGGCTATCAGGAGATCATAACCAACCCGTCCAATAGTGGTCAAATTGTCGCAATGACCTATCCTTTGGTGGGAAACTACGGCTTTAATACTCAGGATAACGAATCCACGAAAGCCCATGTGGGCGGATTTATCGTTAAGGAGCTTTGTGATTATCCCAACAACTGGCGCAATTCTATTGGTACGAACGAGTACTTCCTGAAAAACAACATTATCGGACTCAAGGGGATTGATACCAGAGCACTAACGCAGCATATCCGCGACCGTGGAAGCATGTATGGTATTATTTCCACAGAACGGGGAAATGTTGACGTTTTGCTGGAAAAACTGGAGGAAAAGAAGCAAAGCCTGCCTAATCCTGTAATGGAAGTGACAGTAAAAGAACCCGTTCGTATTGCGGGGAAGGGCAAAAGAGTTGTAGTGCTTGATCTGGGAGTGAAGCATTCCATTATTAGATATTTGGAAATGCATCAATGCGATATGACCATTCTGCCTGCCTCCTCCACATTCGAAGATGTAATGGCTTGCAATCCCGATGGCATACTTGTGTCCAATGGCCCCGGCAATCCTAAAGACTTGCCTGAGATAAAGCAGCTGCTGCAAAAGCTTATCGGTAAAAAGCCCCTGTTCGGAATCAGTCTGGGGCATCAACTTCTCGGTCTGGCTCTTGGAGGCAACACATACAAGCTGAAATTCGGGCACCACGGAGCAAATTATCCTGTTAAGGATTTTATGACAGGGCGCTGCTACATTACAACGCAGAATCATAGTTATGCATTGGATAGTGAAATAGATGAAGATGTCCGGATTATGCAAATTAATATAAATGACAATACCGTCGAAGGATTCAGGCACAAAACCCTTCCCTTGCTCGGTGTTCAATACTATCCTGAAGCAGCAGCAGATCCGGGTGACGCTGCTTATGTTTTTGAAGATTTCATAAAGATGATGTAATTCATCGAGATCATTTGGGGAGGGTATATGCCTAAAAGAAATGACATAAAGAAAGTGCTGGTGATAGGATCCGGCCCTATAATTATCGGGCAAGCCGCCGAATTTGACTATTCAGGCACACAGGCATGCAAAGCTCTGAAGGAGGAGGGCATTGAAGTCGTCCTCGTAAACAGCAATCCTGCCACTATTATGACTGACAGTGATACTGCTGATAAAATCTATATAGAGCCTATCACATTGGACTTTGTTAAAAAGATAATTGAACGCGAAAAACCGGACGGCATACTTGCGTCTCTTGGCGGCCAAACCGGACTTAATATGGCTGTTCAGCTTTCAAGTGACGGAATACTGGACAGGCTGGCAATCGAGCTTCTCGGGACATCGCTGGCTTCCATCAGAAAAGCTGAGGACAGAGAGCTTTTTAAGCAGGCCATGGAATCAATCAATGAAAAGGTTCCTCACAGTGCTATTGTTAATACCCTTGAGGATGCCTTGGGCTTCGCGCAAAAGGTCGGTTTTCCCATTATCATACGTCCTGCCTATACCCTTGGCGGAACCGGCGGCGGCATTGCGCAGAACATGGAGGAATTTAAGTATATCTGCGGAAAAGGGCTGAAGCTGAGCATGATCCATCAGGTATTGCTGGAGCATAGCGTAGCCGGTTGGAAGGAAATCGAATTCGAAGTCATGCGGGACGGCTCCAACAATTGCATTATTATTTGCAGCATGGAAAATTTTGACCCGGTGGGGGTTCATACAGGTGACAGCATTGTTGTAGCACCATGTCAGACACTATCCGACGTTGAGTACAGGATGCTTCGTGCAGCTTCCATTAAAATAATCAGGACTCTTAAAATAGAGGGCGGCTGCAATATTCAGTTTGCACTAAATCCTAACAGCTACGAATATGTGGTCATCGAGGTCAATCCAAGAGTCAGCCGCTCCAGTGCCCTTGCTTCAAAGGCAACAGGCTACCCTATTGCCCGCGTGACCTCTAAGATTGCTATTGGCATGAACCTGGATGAAATCAAAAACTCCGTCACACAGAGCACCTACGCTTGTTTTGAGCCGATGATTGACTATATTGTCACCAAGGTTCCCCGCTGGCCCTTTGATAAATTTACCTTTGCCGATCGTTCACTGGGAACCCAGATGAAGGCAACCGGCGAGGTCATGGCTATTGGCAGAACCTTTGAAGAATCATTGCTTAAAGCTATAGATTCATTGGATATCAAGCTCAACTACCAGCTTGGGCTGAAATTGTTTGATAATAAAACTGTGGATGAGCTGTTGGAGATTTTGAAGACTCCCAGGGATGAGCGTATTTTTGCAATCTTCAAGGCACTTCAGAAGGGTATTTCGGTGGATCAGATTGTTTATCTCACCAAGGTGGACAGCTTTTTTATCCGCAAGCTGCAGAATATTGTTCAGCTTGCTGACGAGGTTAAAAATGCCGGTATTGCATGGCTGGATTATGACCTTTACATAAGGGCAAAGAAGATAGGCTTCGGGGACTCTTATATTGCAAACCTGGTAAATGTCCCGCTGGATACGGTGCTGGAGCTAAGGGAAAAATACCCCATCAAGCCTGTTTATAAGATTGTCGACACCTGCGCGGGAGAATTTGAAGCGATCACACCCTATTATTACTCTACCTATGAGCAGCGGGATGATGTGATTGTTTCCGACAGAAAAAAGGTCCTTGTAATTGGCTCAGGCCCTATCAGGATCGGTCAGGGAATAGAATTCGACTACTGTAGTGTGCATTGCGTTAGGACATTGAGAGAGCTTGGAATAGAATCCATTATTATAAATAACAATCCGGAAACGGTCAGCACCGATTTTGATACCTCCGACAAGCTTTACTTTGAGCCACTGACCAAGGAGTGCGTTTTGGATATTGTTCAGAAGGAGAAGCCTCAAGGCATTATAGTACAATTTGGGGGTCAGACCTCCATCAATCTGGCAGAGGCGCTCCACAAGGATAATGTTAAGATACTGGGAACCACGATAGAAAGCATTGATGTGGCAGAGGACAGGGATAAATTCCTAAAGTTGCTGGAGCAGCTGGATATTCCGATTCCGGAAGGAAGCACAGCCTTTTCGGTCAAGCAGGCGCTAACCATTGCCAACAGGATAGGATATCCGGTACTTGTCAGGCCGTCCTATGTGCTTGGCGGCAGGGCTATGGAAATAGTTTATAATGACAGTTCGCTGGAAGAATATATGGAAATGGCCGTTGGCCTGTCATCCTCGGCAAAGCATCCCGTGCTCATTGACAAGTACATTAACGGGACGGAGGCAGAGGTTGATGGTATCTGTGACGGCGAGGATGTACTGATTCCGGGAATCTTCCAGCATGTAGAAAGAGCAGGCGTGCACTCCGGTGACAGTATCGCAGTATATCCGCCTCACACACTGTCACAAAAGGTTAAGGACACTATTGCCGATTATACAATTAAGCTGGCAAAGGCATTGAAGACAGTGGGGCTATTCAATATACAGTTTGTAATCGACACAAAGGGCAAGGTTTATGTTATCGAGGTCAATCCTCGCGCCAGCAGAACTATACCAATTATGAGCAAAATTACAGGAATCCCCATGGTAAATGTAGCTACAAAGCTGATTATGGGAGATACGCTGCGCAATCTCGGCTACGAGCCGGGGCTGGCCAGGGAGTCTGAATTTACGGCAGTTAAGGCGCCTGTTTTCTCCTTTGCGAAGCTTCCTGCCGTGGACACATTCCTGGGGCCGGAGATGAAGTCTACCGGCGAGGTCATGGGGGTTGACAAAGACTACAGCCATGCCTTATACAAGGCACTTATAGCCTCCGGCCTTTCGCTTCCGACAGGAGGAAGCGTTCTGCTGGCAACAGGCGAACGGGACAAGGCGGATTGTATTGCCATTTCATCAAGGATGAACAAGCTGGGTTTCAAACTGATGGTTGTGGAGGATAACTACGAGCACCTTAAAGAGGAAGGCCTCCCGGTTGAATTAGTCCAGGAAGACAGCATCTTGGACTATATAAAGGACGACAAGGTTTCGCTGGTTGTCAGTACCCCTGCAAAGGAAGGCGTCCCGGGCAGACTCGGTTTTTCTGTCAGAAGGACGGCTATGGAATACAACATCCCCTGCCTGACTTCCCTAGACACTACTAATGCGATTGTGGATGTGCTTGAGCATTTAGCCGGGCATGGCGATGTTAGTATTTATTCACTGGACGAATACTCGGTGCGGGCAGCCGAGGCGCAACCAGCAAATAAAGCCGAGCAGCTGTCGTCACAGCAAGCCGAGGCGGCGCAAAACGAAATTATATATATGAGGAGTTAATGTGATGAAGCATTTAATTGATTTGAACGACTTGTCATACGATGAAATTGCGGACTTGTTCACACTGGCAGCCAAGCTGAAAAAGCAACTAAGAACAGGGGTAGAACACCATCTGCTGGAGGGTAAAACCCTAGCCATGATTTTTTCAAAGTCATCCACAAGGACGAGAGTATCCTTTGAAGCGGGAGTGTATCAGCTTGGAGGTTACCCCTTGTTCCTGAGCTCCAGCGACATTCAGCTCGGTCGTGGAGAAACCATACACGACACAGCCAAGGTTCTCTCTCACTACGTCGATGGCATTATGATTAGAACCTTTAAGCACAGCGACGTCCTGGATCTGGCCAGATATGGAAGCATTCCGGTAATCAACGGTTTGACGGATTTAATGCATCCCTGTCAAATCCTGGCTGATCTCTTCACCATATATGAAGCAAAGGGGCAGCTGGAAGGGCTGAAGCTGGCTTATGTGGGCGACGGTAACAATGTGGCAAATTCGCTTCTGCAAGGTTGTGCCAAAACCGGTGTTGACATATATTTGGCAACCCCTGAACAATATGGCTGTGATCCAATCATTATTGAGCAGGCCAAGGATGCGGCCAAAATATCAGGCAGCAATATATTGATAACAGCCGATCCTGAGGAGGCTGCGTCAAATGCTGACGTCATTTATACAGATACCTGGATCAGCATGGGTCAGGAGCATGAGAAGGAGCTGCGTGTAAAAACATTTATGCCCTATCAGGTAAATAAAAAGCTGTTCTCAAAAGCTAAAAAGGATGCCATGTTCCTCCACTGTTTGCCTGCATACAGGGGGCTGGAGGTTACAAAGGACATCATTGACGGCCCGAATTCCAATGTATTTGAAGAGGCTGAAAACAGGCTCCATGTGCAAAAGGCCATTATGGCCACGTTAATGCAATGAGGGGAAATGGTGAATTATGATCGATTATTCTTTTGTTATCAGAAAAGCGAAAGAAACGGATGCAGCTGCCATCAGGGACATCATGCAGGAATCATTCAAGAAATACAGAGATGATGTTGGCCTGGCAGGAGAACTGGAAGCCCTTGAGGAGACATGTGAAGATATCGTCGATGATATTAGAAGCAAAGAAGTCTATATAGCTATCATTGATAATGTTGTCGTCGGCAGTGTAAGGGTAGAGCTATTGCCTGATAATACAGCTTACCTGACCAGATTTGCTGTCAGCCTCTCCCACAATAACATAGGAATTGGAATGTCACTGATGGGTCTGGTTGATAAATTACTCATTGAGAAAGGTGTCAAATGCGTCAAACTTCACACTGCTTCGAAATACCACGATCTTGTGCGGTTTTACTATGGCAGGGGCTTCTATATAGACTCCACTACTAAGGACAGAGGCTATATCAGAGCACTGATGGTAAAGGATTATATAAAACCTCCTT
>CAYOKA010000063.1:0-12117 GCA_964404395.1 uncultured Oscillospiraceae bacterium
TTGTGGGATAACTATATATTAATATATGGCAACATTGCAAGTCAAACCTTTTTGTTTTTATTGCTTTATGCAAAAAGGCTACACATAAAAAATTCAGGAAGGAAATAAAAATCGAGTGTAGAATATATAATATAGGCGTTTTTTTATATAAACAAAGCTCGGGGCCGGTTGTTTGCATATATCACTAATCGGCTGAGCAAAACTTCATATGGAGGGTATAATGTTTTGATTGACTGGATACGTAATCAAAGAACAGATTTCCAAGAGCGATAATTCATCGATATACCGTGGTAATCGAGATTCAGATAACTGTCCGGTCGTTATAAAGCTGTTGAATAGGGACTATCCAACTTCCAGAGAGTTATCCGCCTTTGCACGGGAATATGAAATTATGGAAAAGCTTTCCGGTGACGGCATTATAAAGGCATATTCCATTGAGAAATACAATAACAGCCTTGCCATCATTATGGAAGACATCGGGGGAGAATCGATTGTCAGGGTGCTCCAATCCATCAAAACCGGGATAGCAGAGAAATTGTCACTGGCAATACAAATGACACACTCACTGATTCAAATGCATCAGCAGAATATTATTCATAAGGATGTAAATCCAACCAACTTCATTTGGAATCATGAGACCAATCAGGTAAAGATTATTGATTTTGGCATATCAGCCGAATTAATCAAAGAATCGTCTCAGATTATCGACATGAACGTTTTAGAAGGAACCATAAATTATATCTCTCCTGAACAAACCGGGAGAGTAAACAGGCCCATCGACTATAGAACCGATTTATATTCGCTCGGAATTACCTTCTATGAATTATTTACCAAGCAGGTGCCTTTCACCGGTAAGGACGAATCTGAGATAGTATACGGCCATATTGCCAAAGCTCCGATTCCTCCAAAAGACATTAATCCGGATATCCCCGCTGTCCTATCGAAAATAATCATGAAAATGATTTCAAAAACAGCTGAAGACAGGTATCAATCAGCCTTGGGAGTGAAAAGGGATCTGGAATACTGCCTCCGGATACTGGGAGGGCCTGGAGAAATCAGTGGATTCATACCCGGTGAAGAAGATATTGTTGACAGATTTGAGATACCACACAGGCTATATGGACGTGAAGTAGAGATTCAGGAGATGATTGACGGCTTTGAAAGAGCGGCCGCAGGTCAGTGCGAGCTTTTACTGGTAGGCGGTTTCTCAGGTATCGGCAAATCTTCGTTGATTCAGGAACTTCGCAAGCCTTTAGCAGGTAAAAAAGGATACTTTATTTCCGGCAAGTGCAACCAGTTCGAGTGCAACATTCCATATCACGGCATAATTCTGGCATTCCGAGGGATGATAAAGCAACTGCTTTCAGAAACACAAGACAATTTGGATAATTGGAAACGGAGCCTTCTGGAAGCTCTTGGGAGCAACGGACAGGTCATTGTGGACATCCTCCCGGAACTGGAGCAGATTATCGGGCCTCAGCCCAAGATGTTCGAGCTTAACCCCGTCGAAGCCCAAAATCGTTTCCGTCTGGTCTTTTTGGATTTTATCGGGGCTTTTGCAACGCGTGAGCACCCACTGGTAATTTCCCTTGACGATTTGCAGTGGAGTGACGCCTCTACACTGGAATTGCTCAAGAACGTCCTGGCGGCAGGCAACACAAAGCATGTATATTTAATAGGCGCTTACAGGGATAATGAAGTTCAGGAGGGGCATCCGCTGCTACAACTGCTGAATGACCTAAAAAACAATAGTCAGGAAAGGAATATGTCATATCGTCAAATAACCCTTAAGCCGTTAAAAGCGGCAGCAGTAAACCATCTGATATCTGATACGCTTCATTGCCCCCCGGTTGAGGCTGAGTCACTGACCAAGCTTGTTTTGCATAAGACGAAGGGTAACCCGTTCTTTATCAATAAGCTATTGAACACATTGTACTTACAGGGCTCTTTCACGTTCAAGCCGGAAAAAAGGCAATGGGAATACGACCTCAAAAAGGTCGAAGCTGTAGAAATCAGTGAGAATGTGGTGGAGTTTCTGGTAAAGGGCCTTGAATCATTGCCGACAGATGCACTGGACATTCTTAAGATAGCTGCCTGTATCGGAAACCAATTTGATTTGAAGCTGCTTTCACAGATTGGCAAAAAATCAGCTAAAGCGCTCGGCAGGGACCTGTGGATTGCTATCGAAAAAGAAATCATTCTCCCTCTGAGCAACAATTACCGGTTGATAAAGCCACAACAAAGCACAGAGCTCTCGCAAGATTTCGAGATCAGTTTTTGTTTTGCACATGACCGGATAAGGCAGGCTGTGCAGTCCTTTATATCCGAAGAAGAGAAATCAGAGATCCATCTATCAATAGGACGTGAGTATATAAGAATTTTTAAGGAAACAGGCCGGGCAGATTCAATATTTGATCTGGTAAGCCATCTTAATATCGGGCGGAATTTAATCCGGGAGGAAGCCGAGCGTGCGGAGCTGTCATTCCTTAACGCAATAGCCGGGAACAAAGCAAGACAATCAGGTGCTTTCACAGCTGCCGCAAGTTATTTTGACATGGCTGAATCTCTGCTAACACAGGAAGAATGGAAGAAGATTCCCGGGAAGCTGTTTGATCTGAAATTGGAACATGCAACCTGCTCCCTATTGTCCGGAGACCTACTGAAAGCGGACGAGCTTTGTGAACAACTGATGCAGCTTGCTACCACCAATATTGACAAGGGTGCGGTTACAAATGTCAAAGTCCAGATTCTGGAATTTCAGGGTAGGTTCTTTGAAGCAATTGACGAAATTCGCCGGAGCCTCCTTATGTTTGATGTCACCTTACCTGAAAACGACCGGGAGATAGGCTCCGGAATTCAGAAAGGTATTATGAAGATGCAGGCTTATCTGGCAAAAACGCCTGTAGAGGAGCTGGTAAACCTGCCTGAGATGAAGGCGCAGGATAAAATCATGGTTATGCAGCTGCTTTTTCAGGTTGTTCCTCCAGCGCTTCAAACAAATCCGCCCCTGTATATCCTGGCATCACTGATGATGTTTGAGATTACCTGCGAATATGGGGTCTCACCTCTGTCATGTAAGAGCTTTACCGACTGTGGAATTGTCCAGGCGACGATGCTCAATGACTACCAAACCAGTTACAAGCTTGGAGAAGCGGCATTTTCACTGATTAACAAATTTAACGCTGAAGCCTTGAAGCCTGCTGTATATTTTGGGTTCACGTTCTCTTCCTATTGGCGGGCTCACTATAGTGAGAGCATTAAGCTATATGATATGGCATATCAGAAGGGTATGGAAACAGGCGACATACAGCATGCCGCCTACGCTCTGTCTCACAAGGTTCACTTATGGATGTGGGTCGGAAAGAACCTGAATGAGTTGAAGCTGGAAACAGAAAACATCACTGCAGTTCTCGGTAGAACTAAAAATGCCATGCCGCTCCTGCTCACCAAAATTGTAAACTATTCCATCAGAAAATTCCAAACAATACCGGATAAGGAGGATGGGACCTGCTTTAAAGCAGAAGACCAGGAAATGCTGGCGACTATTGAAAAAACAAAGGACATTCCTTACCTGTATAGATTCTTTCAGTACAATACCTATGAGAATATAATATTAGGCAATATGGAAGCCGCAGAAAAGTGGGATGTCATGGCAGAGAGGATTGTTTCCGGCGAACTGTCCGATTTCCCGATCCCTGACACTTACCTGTTCCGCGCTCTAATACTTACAAATAAATGGAAGACGGCAGCTTTTGAAGAAAAGCTTGACATAAAAGAAACGCTGGCCGGCATCCAGCAGAAAATGGAAATCTGGGCAGAGAACTGCCCCGATAATTTCGCTCATAAGTACTACCTGCTTTCTGCACAAATAGCGGTTATTGAAAATGAATCGCTGGATACTGTCGTTGAGCTTTTCGAAAAAGCAATGAGTTCCATAGGCGACAATGATTTCATTCAGCTTAGAGCCCTAATCAACGAATTGTACGGAGAGTTCTGGCTGTCCAGGGGAGATGAAATCACTGGAAAAGCTTATATCAGAGAGGCCTGGTATCTTTACAGACAATGGGGAGCCTACCGGAAGGTTACGCTGCTGGAGAAGAAGTATTCTCTTTATTTTATGAGCGATGTAGCCCTGCATGGAATGAAGAGCACGCTTTCTACAACAAGCAATTCAATTGATGCCATTTCAATCCTGAAATCCACACAGGCTATCTCAAGTGAAATTAAGATCGAAAAGCTTTTGACTATATTGATTCGCACGATGATAGAAAATGCTGGTGCCCAGCGGGGATGTTTGCTGCTTCGGAACGAAACCGACGGCGAATTATATATTGAAGCGATACAGGATGACAATGCCAATCAGCTCCAAGTCATGCAATCCCTCCCGTTTACACAAAGCAATGTCCTCTGTCCGGAGATCGTGCAATACGTTATCCGCACAAGGGAAACTGTGGTTATTCACAATGCCTTCAAGGATGTGAACTATCATGGCAACTCATATATTATGCAAAACCGGATTAAATCCTTATTATGCATGCCGGTCATCTACCAAAACCGCTTTAAGGGCGTGGTTTACCTGGAAAATAATCTTTCTGATAACGTCTTCACCTCAGAAAGGCTTGAAATATTAAAGATCCTATCCTCTCAGGCCTCCATTTCAATTGAAAACGCCGTGCTTTATGAAAATATGGAGGAGAAGGTCAAAGAAAGAACAATCGAGTTGAATGATGCAAATGAAAGGCTCAGGGAGCTGTCATTCCATGATCCGCTGACCGACCTGCACAATCGCAGGTATACCTTTGAGTTTATATCTGACAAGATAGCACAGTTCACACAAAAGAAAAAGAAAATAATCGAAAATGGCGATAAGCGAAGCGTGTCAATTAAGGAAAACGTTATCGGAGTCTTTTTACTCGACCTTGACCATTTTAAACAGATAAATGACACCTACGGCCATGCAGCCGGTGATAATGCTTTAATTACCTTATCCAAAACTCTGAAACAGATGGTAAGAGCCGATGATTTCCTGGTGCGCTGGGGCGGAGAGGAATTCCTTATTATACTGTACAATACTAAGCCGGAATACCTGGAAAGGTTCAGCCGAAGGGTCCTTGAAATGGTAAGCAAAACGCCACTGGAGGTATCAGAGGGCAGGACAATATATAAAACCTGCTCGCTCGGATATGTGCGGATACCTTTGAACGTAGCAAACCCCGAACTTTTGAACCTTGAACAGATGATAAATATCAGCGACTATGCCCTATACTGTGCAAAAGAGAATGGCAGAAACTGTGCAGCCCACTTCCGGCTGATAAAACCGACTAGCGCAGGATACAAGCTCAAAAGGTATCTGATGAGCTTGTCAAGAAACGTCAAACTGGATGAAGAGTATTTTAAAATTGATTATATAAGGAATGAATTTTAGCCCGTGGAGGCGGCGGCCCATAAAATTGATAATAGTTGCACATAATCCTGCCATTGTACAACTTACGCTTTTTATTAGCTCTGCGCCCAAACAGCCTTTCAAAATTCATGTGTGATGTGATGATATAGAATGACCATGTGTCAAATCCCTTGAAAATGCCTCCCATTTCCCGGTATAGCTTCTCCACCTCAGGCATTTCTCCCAGCCGCTCCCCGTAAGGCGGATTGCATACGATGAAACCGTATTTGTATCTAGAGCTTATTTCCGAAAGCGGCATGCGCTGAAGGTGAATATCTTCAGCTACACCGGCCTGAGTTGCATGATACCGGGCAAGGCCGATAACTTCATTGTCAATGTCGGAGCCGTGTATTCTAAGATCAGGTATCCTCTTTGCCTTGTCAGCTGCTTCCTCTCTGGCTGTTTTCCATAGCTGCGGTGGTGTTTGCCGCCAGCTCTCCGCAGTAAAGCTTCGCTTAGCCCCCGGCGCAATATTGCCTGCGATTAGTGCCGCTTCAATAGGAATGGTCCCCGACCCGCAGAATGGATCAATTAACGCCCTATCGGGCTTCCATCTGCTTATCATCAACATAGCCGCCGCCAGCGTTTCCTTAAGCGGAGCTTCCGACACAAGGGTTCTGTAGCCCCGTTTATGCAGACCAATACCGCTGGTATCAATCGTCAATGTTGCCATATCCTTGAGCAAGCCCACTTCTATCCTATATAATGGCCCGGTCTCATCGAACCATTCCTTTTTATACTTCAACTTCATTTTCTCTACAACAGCCTTCTTGGCAATAGCCTGACAGTCCGGGATACTTGCGAGCTTTGAATCCACGGACTTCCCGTCAACCGGGAACTCAGCGTTTTCCGGCAGCCAGTCTCCCCAGGGCAATGCTTTGGTACCCTCGAAAAGCTCATCAAAGGTCAATGCTTTAAATTCGCCTATTTTTATCAGAACCCGCTCCGCGCTTCGAAGCCACAAATTCGTTCTGCATATAGCCTCTTCATCACCGGCAAAGGTAACTCTGCCGTTTTCAACATGCTGATCCGTATAGCCAAGCATTCTCAGCTCCCTTGCCACAATTGCTTCTAAACCAAATACGCAAGTGGCGATTAAGTGCATTTTTGACATTGCTTCCTCCTAAGATAGCCGTTTTTCTCTATGATTACAGTAAAAGCCATTGTTATCACAAATCCAATGATAATATAATACACCCCTGCTTTCAAGGGCATTTGTCATTGACCTTTTTCACAGGCGCTCAGATGCCAAGGTTACCAGCGTAAAGCTATCGTTGAGGTTTTTCAAATTGATTCGCAGATTTGAATAGAGTATAATGGAAAATGAAAATACAGTAGTTTTTTTGTCGGGAGGAATTATGAACAATACAAAACCGAATTTTTTCAGGTGTTTTTTCTATAGTATAACCAGCTTTGATAAGTACAGATTATTTCTAAGGCAGAGTGTGGGAAGGGCTGTGGTTTACCTGCTGCTGCTTTCATTGTTTATTGCTCTGATTGTCGGTATACCGACCTGGATAGAGTATAATAAAATCATGGAGAGTTTTGCCCTCAACTTTGATTCCCTTGTGCCTGATTTCAGATTAGCCGATGGCAAGCTGGAGGTAAGCGGTGAAATGCCGATTGTCGTAGGTGACGATACCTACCCGATTGTAATAGATACATCTGCTGATGCGGAAGTAAGGATACTTGATCAATATGATACTGTAATGCTTATTACCAGTGATAAAATTATTCAAAAGAATTATGTAGACAAAACTGTCACTCCTTTGAACATGTTCCAAGGCTTAACCCTTACAAGGGACGACATTGCTCAGACAATTCCGCTCATGAAGCCCATAGGCGTATTTGTGTTTGTTTTTATGGGCATATTCTTTATCTTAGGCAAATTCATTAGTGCACTCATAATCAGCCTGCTGGGTCGTGCCATTAATTCAGCTAAGCGAACCAATCTTAGCTATAAGGGCATATTCAAAATAAGTGTTTATGCCATGACCTTGCCACTTCTGATTTGTACTGCTTTGGATTTTGTGCCCCTGCGCATACCTTTCATATGGGTGTTATTCTATGCTATCGCATTCATTTATGTCTATGGCGCGATTAACAACATCAGAAAGGAAATTGACAAGGCTTCCGAGCCGAGTATTTAGTAATCAAAATTTCCCAAAACATGCAACATCGCAAAATGCCCATACATGGACACTGCCTTAACAGGCAGTGTTTTTTGCATTAAATATGTCTATTGGTAAATGATAAAGATTGAAAATACTAGTCAGCTATAAATTTAGGAATGTATCGGAGGATGAATATGGATAGAATTATATCGTATTGGATTGATACGACTCAGGACACAAGCTACCCAAAGATTGAAAATGACATCGATGTGGATGTGGCGATCGTCGGAGGAGGCATCACCGGAATAACCACTGCTTATTTATTGAATATGCGAGGCGTCAAGCTAGCTGTCATAGACGCAAACCGGATTGCAAAGGGCACATCTGGCCATACAACCGCAAAAATAACATCTCAGCATTCACTCAAATATGCCAAAACAATTAAGTCATTCGGTGAAGAAAAAGCGCAGCAATATGCCACCGCCAATGAGACAGCCATTGATATGGTTGAAGAAATTGTCAATGAGAACAATATTGACTGTGACTTCAAAAGGGTTCCTGCATATGTGTTTACACAGGAGGAGGAATATATTAAAAAGATTGAAGAGGAAACCTCCGCTGCGTACAGCCTGAAGCTCCCTGCGGAATACACCGACAAGCTGGAGCTGCCCTTCGCAATAAAGGGAGCTGTGAAATTCTCTAACCAGGCTCAGTTTCACCCGCGCAAGTATCTTTTGGCACTGGCCTCCATAATAGAAAAGAAGGGTTCGCTAATTTTTGAAAATACACGCGCTGTTGATATCCAAGAAGGAGACCCTCACATCCTTGTAACCGATAGCGGAAAAAAGATACGCGCAAGTAGTGTTGTTCAGGCTACGCGCTATCCTTTTTTTGACACGCCCGGTCTATATTTCTCCAGGCTCTATCCTGAACGCTCCTATTTGATTGGAATGCATATAGACGGGAGCTTCCCGGAGGGGATGTTCATCAATGCCGAGAGTCCCTCCCGCACCTTGCGCTTGCACACCGGCGGCAATGACAGCCTGCTCCTGGTTGGCGGAGAAAACCACAAAACCGGCCATGGAGATGATTTACACAAGCATTATGAAAACGTAATGGATTTCGCGCGAAGAAATTTTAGTATCGTTGATGCACCTTACAAATGGTCTGCCCAGGACTATACCGCTATGGACGAAATACCCATCATTGGTCCCATGACCTCCGGGAAAAACAGTATATATGTGGCCACCGGCTATGAAAAATGGGGCATGAGTAACGGCACAGCCGCTGCAATGATTATTTCCGACCTAATCCTACATGGTGAGAGCCCATGGGAAGAGGTATATAATCCATCTCGCTTCACACCTGTGGCATCTGCCAAAAACTTTATAATGGAAAATGCTGATGTGGCCAAAAGCTACGTTGCCGGTAAGCTGAATATCCCCGATGACGCAGTCGACATTGGAAGAGGCGAGGCAGTTATTACTGAGGTTGACGGCAATAAGGTCGGCATGTATCGGGACATGGACGGAAAGCGGCATATCGTCAGCACCACCTGCACCCACATTGGCTGTGAGCTTAAGTGGAATTCTGCCGAATTGTCCTGGGATTGCCCCTGCCATGGCTCCAGATTCACCTACACGGGCGACATTATCGAAGGTCCGGCTCTTGAAAACATAAAACCAAACGAGTCCTCTGTGTAATTATTTCTGTTTGTAACATTGGTTACCAAATTGTGAGGTCATATTCTTTATAATATAGGTAAAATAAAGATATGCACAGAAACAAACAATATTACCAGCCGATACTTGTCAAGGTGTCGGCTGGCTGCGTATAACCATTTACACGACTTATAACATATGTAATGCTATCATGTAATTCGCATATGTACCGATTAGGGTATGCATAGGTTCATACGAGCTGGGAGGAATCACTCTGACAATTCCGCAGATTACCGGGATACAGGCAATTGCTGTTCTCTTAATGGGCGCCTTCACTCTCTTATTCTCAAGGATTGGTATAAAGCGGTTTACGGGGGTGGGCACATGATACGGCTTTTGGATATTTACATTACATCGTTGAAAAACAGCTTCGCATCGAGAATGGCTTATCGTGGCGACTTTTTCATTTGCTGCTTCATCACGCTGATCTCTGAAATGCTCCTTCCGCTTATAACCTTTCTCATCTATGCCACAGGAGCATCCCTGCCGGGATGGAGCCTGGATGAGATCATGGTTCTGCAGGGTGTTTTCATGCTGTCGAGGGGCTTGGCCGGTCTGCTGTTCTTTGGAATCGTTTACAATACGCTTGTTTGTGTCAGAGAAGGCACATACGATCTGTTGATGATCAAACCTGTTTCGGTGCTCTTCCTGTCCATTACGACCGGCTTCGAACCGGATCGCATTGGAACCGTTGCCGGAGGCGTCATTATTCTCTCTTTATCTCTGAATAGGCTACAAGCTCCCGGCTTAATGAATTGGCTTTGTTTTGCCCTTATATTGATTTTCTCTGTTATGACCATGTTTTCCTTTGCCGTTATGATGGCGGCAACGGTCTTCAAATGGGTCGGAAACAGCAGGATTTTTGAAATTTTTGAAAGCGTCATGATGTTTGGAAATTACCCAAAATCCATTTTCAGTCAGGCCTTCCAGACAATCATCAGCTACATTATCCCCGTTAGCATCATCGCCTTCTATCCCACATCCGCTCTTATTGGAAAGGGCATCCCTGGTCTGTTTCCCATACTTGGAATCTGTGTCCTGTTCCTGATTGTAGGGCTTATGTTCTGGCGGCTGATGCTATCAAAATATACAAGTGCCGGAGGTTAACAGATGGGAATCATTCATATTCAGGAGCTGAAAAAGACATATACTACATATGAACGCGGAAGCACCTTCCTTGATACAGTCAAGAGCCTTTTTGCGAGAAAGAAAATTTATATTGAAGCCCTGAAGGGTATTTCACTGGACGTCGAAGAGGGTGAGTTGATTGGTTTTCTCGGACCCAACGGCGCAGGTAAATCCACTACGTTGAAAATTCTCACAGGTGTGCTGTACCCGACCTCAGGTCATGTGGATATTATGGGCTACACTCCCTGGCTTCATCGAAAAGCTTATGTATCAAATATCGGCGCAGTTTTCGGTCAAAAATCTCAATTGATCTGGGACATCCCGCCTATGGATTCCTTTGAGATGAACAGAGCAATTTACGGCATCCCAACGGCGGATTACAAGCAAAGGCTGAATGGCATGGTTGAAATGCTCAGCATTGAAAATATAGTGCATAAGCCTACAAGACAGCTTTCACTGGGTGAGAGGATGAAATGTGAATTTGTAATGGCAATGCTGCATGCTCCAAGGGTTGTTTTTCTGGACGAGCCGACCATTGGCTTGGATGTCATTGCAAAAGAAAGAATTCGTGATTTTATCCATGAACAAAATAAGGAAGGTGTCACCTTTATTCTGACCACTCATGATCTGGGAGATGTAGAGCAGTTGGCCAGACGTGTAGTGGTGATCAATCACGGAGAAATTGTCTTTGATAATTCGGTGGATGCCTTGAAAAAATCTCTTGGCTCAAAGAAAAGGGTAAATCTGACCACAAGCAAAGAGATTCATGGCCTGTCAGAAAACGAAGGTATCCGGATAATCGCAAGAACCTCTCCCTGTGTTGTCGAACTGGAGCTGGACATGGACAGAGTCGAACTCAACCGGTTCATCCAGAGCATGAATGGGGAATTTATCATTACAGATATGGTCATGAGTGACCCGCCGATTGAAAGTGTCATCAAGGAGCTGTACACTCCATTTTCACATGCTCAATGCCTGCTTCCATGAAAATGTCGCTAGTCTTTTCAAACCCCAAAGCCAAGTAAAAGTCAACTGCTGTAATCTGAGCATCTACATTTATCTTGCTGACGCCACTATCCCCAGCTATGGCTATGAGAAGCTTGCACATGCCTGAGCCGATTCCATACCTGCGCATGTTTTTCCTGACAGCAACTCTGCCAATCTTTGCAGCCTCACCTTGAAGCAGCATCCTTCCGCAGCCCGCGGGTGTGCCGTCAACATAGGCCAGAACGTGAATTGCATCCTGATCCATGCCATCCATTTCAAGCTCCTCCGGCACACCCTGTTCATCGATAAAAACCTCACGTCTTATCTGAAGAACCAAATCCATTGCTTCTTTATCTTTTACTCTATATATCTCAACCATAATAAATCTCCGTTAGACTAGTAAAATATTGTCCATACTGTATTCTGCAGTTCTCTGCTGCCCTCTGCTGTCCTGCGCTGCCCCTGCTGCCCTCTGCTGTCCTGCGCTGCCCCTGCTGCCCTCCGTTGCCCCTGCTGCCCTCTGCTGTCCTGCGCTGCCCCTCTGCTGTCCTGCGCTGTCCCTCTGCTGTCCTGCGCTGTCCCTCTGCTGTCCTGCGCTGTCCCTGCTGCCCTCCGTTGCCCTGCTCTGCCCTCTGCTGTCCTGCGCTGTCCCTGCTGACTCTCCGTTGCCCTGCGCTGCCCCTGCTGACTCTCCATTGCCCTGCTCTGCCCTCTGCTGTCCTGC